>DASWRZ010000186.1:0-4112 GCA_036402935.1 Actinoplanes sp. | reverse complement strand
CCTGCTCCCCCGCCCCCGGACCTCCCTGGGCGTCCTGCTCCTGGTCCTCTTCGTCGGCGTACTGGTCGTACAGGCCTACATCAACTCGGAGTTCACCAGCGACCACCTCGACTCCGAGGTCGGCGACCAGAGCCACGTGCCCTTCGCCGTCCGCGACGGCGGCCCGGTCCTCAACACCACCGGCGGCCAGGAGAGCACCAGCCGGATGCCGCCCATGACGATCGCGCTGACCTTCGACGACGGCCCCGATCCGACGTGGACGCCCGAGATCCTCAAGGTGCTCAAGGAGTACCACGTCGTCGGCACGTTCTTCGTCATCGGCTCGGAGGTGGCCCGCCACCCCGAGCTGGCCCGACGGCTCACTGAGGCCGGCAACGAACTCGGGGTGCACACCTTCACCCACCCCAACCTGCAGCGCATCGCGCCCTGGCGGCGCACGCTGGAGATCAACGAGACCCAGAACGTGATCGCCCGGGCCACCGGGGTGCACACCAACCTGGCCCGCTTCCCCTACTCGTCGAAGACCGAGGCGATCGACGACATCAACTGGAAGATGGTCAAGGACGTCGGCAAGCAGGGCTACCTGATGGTGGTCAACGACGTGGACAGCGAGGACTGGCAGCGACCGGGCGTACCCCAGATCGTCCGCAACGCGCTGCCGGCCGGTGACAGCCCGACCGTGGTGCTCTTCCACGACTCGGGCGGCGACCGGTCCGAGACGGTGGCCGCGCTGCGGCGCTACATCCCGCTGATGCAGTCGCGCGGGTTCCGCTTCACCACCGTCACCGGTGGCCTCAACCGCGGCATCGACCTGCACAACCAGCAGATCGTCGAGAAGAACAGGACGGCCAAGGTCAAGACGCCGCTCGTGCCCCGGCTGCCCGAGAACCCGGCCGCCGCCAAGGGCGACGTCTGGCGCGGGGCGGCGGTCATCTGGACCGTACGCGTCGCCGACTGGCTCGTCTGGGCGGTCGCCGGCCTGTTCCTGATCGTCGGGTCGCTGACCATCGCCCGTACGGTCCTGTTGTTGCTGCTCGCCAGCCGGCACGTCCGGCAGAGGCGCAAGAAGACGTGGTCCTGGGGTCCGCCGGTCACCGAACCGGTGTCGGTGATCGTGCCCGCCTACAACGAGAAAGAGGGCATCGAGGCGGCCGTGCGGTCGCTCGCCGGCGGCGACTACCCCGCGATCGAGGTGGTGGTGGTCGACGACGGTTCGACCGACGGCACGGCCGCCCTGGTGGAGGCATTGGCGCTGCCCGGCGTACGGGTCGTCCGGGTGCCCAACGGCGGTAAGTCGAACGCGCTGAACACCGGGGTGGCGCTCGCCCGCAGCGACCTGATCGTCACGGTCGACGGCGACACCGTCTTCGAGAAGGACTCGATCCGGATGCTGGTGCAGCCGTTCGCCGACCCGAGGGTCGGTGCGGTGGCCGGCAACGTCAAGGTCGGCAACCGGGAGAAGATGGTCGCGGCCTGGCAGCACATCGAGTACGTGATCGGCTTCAACCTCGACCGCCGGCTCTACGAGGTGCTCGGCTGCATGCCGACCGTGCCGGGGGCGATCGGCGCGTTCCGCCGCGAGGCCCTGGCCCAGGTCGGCGGGATCAGCGACGAGACGCTGGCCGAGGACACCGACGTGACGATGGCGCTGTGCCGGGCCGGCTGGAAGGTCGTCTACCAGGAGCGGGCCAAGGCGTGGACCGAGGCGCCGGCCACCCTCGAGCAGCTCTACAAGCAGCGCTACCGGTGGAGCTACGGCACCATGCAGGCGATGTGGAAGCACCGCCGGTCGCTGCTCGACCGGGGGCCGTCGGGCCGGTTCGGCCGGGTCGGGCTCCCATTCCTGGCGCTCTTCGGAATCGCGCTGCCGCTGCTCGCGCCGGTGGTCGACATCCTGCTCGTCTACGGGCTGGTCTTCTGGGAGCTCAAGGAGACGGTGATCGCCTGGCTGGGCATGCTGGCCCTGCAGCTGTTCACGGCCGCGGTGGCGTTCCGCTTCGACCGGGAGTCGCTGCTCCCGCTCTGGCGGCTGCCGCTCCAGCAGTTCGCCTACCGGCAGCTGATGTACCTGGTGCTCCTGCAGTCGGCGACGACGGCCCTGACCGGGGGCCGGTTGCGGTGGCACAAACTGCACCGGGCCGGGCTCACACCGCGTACGGTCGAAAACCCACCCGCCGAGCCGGCGGTCGCCGCACTCGCCGCCGCATCGCCGAAGGCCGCGTCGCCGAAGGCCGCGCTACCCAGGACCGAGCTGCCCAAGGCGTTGCCGGCGCAGGCTCTCGCCCCCGAGATCGACACCTGGCCGCCCACGCGTGACCAGGTCAGAGTGACGGTGCAGCACCCGGCCTCGGGCCGGGCCTCGGCTCGCCCGGCCGTACCCACCCAGCCCCGTTTCCTCGACGACGACGTCCCGCCGGCCGGCTCGCCCCCGGCCGGCGGCTCCGGCCCGGCCTACACCGGGTGAGGTTCCGGCCCGCGCCCGACCGAACTGCAGCCGGGCGGGCGCGGGCCGGAATTGCGATAAAAGTCTGTTGGCTACTTTCGCGTGGTAATCCTGAGGCAAGCCTCGGAGGTCACGCCATGAAAGCTCACCTGCCCGACAACGAAACCGAACGGCTGGCCGCGCTCTACGCGCTCGACATCCTCGACAGCCCGGCCGAGCAGGACTTCGACGACATCGTGAAACTCGCATCGAACGTCTGCGGGTCGCCGATGTCGCTGGTCAGTCTCCTCGACTCGGACCGGCAATGGTTCAAGGCCCGGATCGGCACCGACCTGACCGAAACCGATCGGGACATCTCGTTCTGCGCCCACGCCGTGCTCGGCCGCGACCTGCTCGTCGTGCCCGACGCGACCAAGGACGTCCGGTTCGCCGACAACCCGCTGGTCGACCAGGAAGGCGGCATCCGGTTCTACGCCGGGGCCCCGCTGGTCACCACCGACGGGTACGCGCTCGGCACGCTCTGCGTGATGGACCGGGAACCGCGCCGGCTCGAGATCGAGCAGCTCCAGGCGCTGCGGGCACTCGCCCGGCAGGTCACTTCACAGATCGAGCTGCGGCGGCACGCGATCGCGCTGGCCAACACCACGGCCCGGCTGCAGGAACTGGAACGCCGCAAGGACGACCTGGCCGAACTGGTCGGCGGCGAGCTGCGGGCGCCGCTGGGGCTGATCTCGTCGTACCTGCACAAGCTCGGCGACACCGGCTTCCACGACGCCGAGATGGCCGAGCTGGTCGGCCGGGCCACGGCCGGGCACATCCGCGGCTTCCTCGACCTGACACAGCACCTCACCTCGATGGCCGAGGCCGGATTCGGCTGCGAGAGCCTGCACATGCGGCAGATCGACCTGACCCGGCTCACCCAGCGGGCGGTCGAGGCGGTGCGGCCGATCGCGGCCACGAAACAGATCTGGATCCTCAACCAGGCCGGCGGCCCCAGCCTGCCGATCATCGCCGATCCCGTACGCCTCGAGCAGGTGCTCACCCACCTGCTGTTCGCCGCGGTCAAATACACCCCGGCGGGCGGCCGCGTACGCGTCGGCACCGAGACCGAATCCGGCCCGACGCTCCGCGTGGACGACATGGACCTGCCGGACGGCCTGCGCCCGGAACTCTTCCCGCACCTGTTCTACGGCGCGATCGCCAACCCACCCGACGCGCCGGGCCCGGACCGCGGCCTGGCGGTCGCCAAGAAAATCCTGGACGCCCACCACGCCACGGTCGCCCTGTCCGACCGCCCCGGCGACGGCACCTCACTGCATGTGGTCTTCCCGTTCGCCCATGTCTCCCCGGCCGAGCAGCTCGTCGCGATCTAGCGGCAGCCAGACGTCAAAGCTTCTTCTTTTATCGCAACTGAACAACTTGGTCTTTATAGGCGGGACAGAGCGATCCCGGTTCAGTCGCGCCGGCGAATGTGTACAAGAACGAGCTCTCGGTCTGACCGTTGTACCGTAGTGCGGAATCTCGAAGATCCACGGCCTGATCTCCTTCGCTCAGCGCGTCGCACATATTCTTTGCATACTGGAAGTAGCTATCAACGGTGGTCACGGATGCGCTTTCCGCTAACATCTTGAACGACTTCTTGAAGGTATCGACGCAAGCTGCCGAGATG
>DASWRZ010000185.1:0-12323 GCA_036402935.1 Actinoplanes sp. | reverse complement strand
CGGCGTCGACTTCGCCGGCTACGCGATCCCGACCATCATCGGCGAGATCAAGCGGCACTTCCGCGACCGCACCTGGTCGGTCCGCGTGCCCCGCCGCCTGCAGGAACTGCGCCTGTCGATCACCGAGGCCAACAGCACCCTCACCCACACGCTGGGCCGCTCCCCGACGGTGCCCGACATCGCGGTCCACCTGGGGGTTACCGAGGAGGATGTGCTCGAAGGCCTGGAGGGCGCCCGCGCCTACAACGCCACGTCCCTCTCCACCCCGATCTCCGCCGACGGAGTCACCGAGCTGGGCGACACCCTGGGCGGCGAGGACTACGAGTACGAGCTGGCCGAGACGCGTGTGGCCCTCGGGCCCGCGTTGGCGACCCTCGACGAGCGTGAGCAGAAGATCCTTACGCTGCGCTTCTACGGCAATCTGACGCAGTCGCAGATCGCTGATCAGATCGGTATCTCCCAGATGCATGTGTCGCGTCTGCTTGGTAAGGCTCTTGACAAGCTTCGGTCGCAGTTGGCGGCCGGCTTCTAGACCCCGGACCTGATGCGGCACCTGCTGGCCCGGGGGTGAGATTCCCCCGGGCTGCTCGGCGGCCCATCCCCGAGACGCCGGCGGTTGGGGCGGGGGCTTCGGCGGCCGGTTGTCACTCGGGCTCTGCGGTGCTGCTCGGCTGGGTAGTCGGTTTGGGCGGCTGGGTGCAACTCAAGCTTGGGGGGTCGCACGAGCTGCGGGTTTCAGCTGAGCGGGTGACCGTGGGGAGCTGGAAGTCCGCTCGACGGTTGCGGTGGGCAGTGGCCCGGAATTGTCGGACCTCGGTGGTTCACTGGCACCGCTTGCAGCCGCCCGAGGAGGAAGCTTCCGAGCCGCCCGAGGAGGAAACGGCGTCTGTCCGCTTTCAGCTGGTCATCGACTGCTTCGACCCGGACCGGCTGGCCCGGTTCTGGGCCGCGGCGCTGGGCTATGAGCTCGCGCCGGCCGAGGCCACCCGCCTGTCCGCTTTGGGCGCGACCATCACCGGCGCATTCCCCGACGAGGGCCTCGACCACTACGCGGTAGGCATGAATGACCCGGAAGGCAACGAGTTCGACATCAACTGATCCCAGGCGAGCCGCAACCTCCGCGGAGAGCCCTTACCCCGGTGGAGCGCCTGCAGGTGGCGCCGTGGCGTAACCGATCCAAAGGCGAGCGCTCCTGAAGCTGAAACCCAACCACCAAGCCAAGCCCCACCAAGCCCTGAGCCCGACCCCGTGGTCGGCGCAACCGGCGAGGAACCATGCATCAGCCCCGCGCCGAGCCGGGCCTGCCCAAGGCAACTCCCGCAGCACGACCACTGAGCGCAAGCCAGACCAAAAGTCGTCAGGTGACCGCCCAGGCCCGAGTGACACCTGGATCCGAGGAACCAAACGCCTGGCCGCAGGCGATAACCATGCAAGGGCGACGGGGGATGGGCCCAAGAACGAACTAGATGCTTTACCTCGATCTTGGGCCCATCCCCCGGCGCCCGTCCAAGGGTGAGAAAGCCCAACGCACAAACCCCGGAGCACAACCCAACGACCCCCACCACACAAATTCCAAAAGCTCAGATAGCGACGGCAAGGGCCGATCAGGCACCTCGGGACAAGGCGGACCGAGGGGGAGCGCCATGGCGGACAACCGGCTGGTGGCGATTTCCCCCTACGGCCCGCTCGCGGACGTCGCCTTCGAGGTGTACGACCTGACCGCGCACGGCCGCCACCTAGAAAGTCTCGTCGAGGCCGACCGAGCCGAATTCATCACGAACCTGTTCGGCGATTTTCGCACCGCGCGGGTGGTTCGGCTCGGCCGGGTCTATGCGCTGGCCGCGCTGGGCCGGCTCGACGAGGCGCTGGCCGTGGGGGAGGCGCTCGCGGCCGAGAGTGGCGAGGCTACCGGTCCGCTGGCCACCAAGGCCAAGATCCTGGCCGACGTCGCCGACACGCTGCTGCGGCTGGGCCGGATCGACGACGGCCTCAACTATGTCGCCCGCGCCTGGGGGCTGCTCGAGGTGGCCCCGCGCAACACCGTCCGGTACGTGTCGGCGATGTCGTCGCTGTGCGACGCCGCGCGGGCGGCCGAGCTGTTCGAGCTGGCCGACGACTGCATCCGCATCGTCATCGCGGCGTTCGCGACCGGCGCCGACCCGGTCTACCGGGAGGCCGTGCTCCTGCAGAAGGCCGAGTTGCTGCTGGAGTGGGGTCTTCGCCTGGAGCAGATCGGCCGGGAGGAGGAGGCGGCCGGGCTGTTCGCCCGCAGTGTGGCGACGCTCGACGGCTGGGACGAGCTGGACCGGTCCGGGCCGATCGGCGCCGCGTTGCTGGCGGTCGGGGCGGCCAAGGCCGGCCGGCCCGAGGTGGCGCTGGACGTGGTCGGCAAGTGGCTGTGGCCGATGCGGGAGGCGGGCCAGAACCACGAGGCCCGGTTGCTGCACCTGGCGTACGGGTTGGTGCTGCGTGACCGGGGTGACCTGTCCGGCGCGCACCGGGAGTTCCTGGCCGCCGACGAGCTGGCCGGTCTTCCGGGCCAGCGGCTGCTCTTCCGGTACGAGCTGGCCCGGGTGGCTGCCCTCCAGTCGCCCGGGGTGGCGACCCGGACGATGTTCCGCGCGCTGACCAATCAGCTGGAGCTGTTGTGGCGGCTGCGGCTGGATCGCCGGACGATGCTGCGCCAGGCGATCCGCCGGGTCGAGCTGGAGGCCGGCCAAGCGCGGGCGGACCGGGCCGCCGCGTCGGACGCGCTGACCGGGCTGGGTAACCGGCGGTTGTTCGACCAGCTGATGGGGGAGTTGCGGGGTGGCGGCGCGCTGCTGCTGATCGACGTCGACCACTTCAAGGGCATCAACGACACGTACTCGCACCGGGTCGGCGACCGGGTGCTGGCGGAGATCGCGGGAGTGCTGCGCGATCACTGCCGGCGGGACGAGGTGGCCGTACGGTTCGGCGGCGACGAGTTCGCGATGCTGCTGAAGACCGAGCCGGCCGAGGCGGCGCGGGTGGCCGAGCGGATCCGTGAGGTGATCGTGGCGTACGACTGGAGCGTGGTCGCGCCCGGCCTGCGGGTGACGCTGAGCATGGGTCTGGCGTCCTTCACCGGCGAGGTGAGCGGCCACGAGCTGTTCGACCTGGCCGACCGGCATCTCTACACGGCCAAGCGCAACGGTCGCAATCAGCTCGCGGCCGCCTGAAAGGCTGTCTATTCGGCGCCGCTGGCGTTCCAGTTCAGTTGGACGAGCAGGGAGCGGGCCTGGTCGGCGACCTCGGGATCGGTGGTCACCGCATATTGCCCGGCCTGCAGCGAGCTGCGGGAGGCGAAATCGCGCCGGCCGCCGGTCGCCGAATGGGCGATCGCGCCGAAGATCGCGCCCCAGGCGGCGCCGATCAGCAGGCAGACGAAGATGACGGCGAACCAGTTCGAGTTGCTGAAGATGCCCAGCAGCAGGCCGATGAGCAGGCCGAACCAGGCGCCGCTGGCCAGGCCGGCGCCGGCCGCCCGGGCGGTGGTGAGGCGGCCGAGCACGTTTTCGACCAGGCGCAGGTCGGTGCCGATGATCGCGGTGCGCTCGACCGGGAACTTGTTGTCGGAGAGGTGGTCGACCGCCTGCTGGGCGAGCGCGTAGTCGGCGTAGCTGCCGACCACGACCGTGGCGACCGGCACCGGCCCCGAGCCGCCGGTCTGCGACGGCAGACTCGGCACACCGGCCGGTCCGGGCGGGACCGGGGAAGTGGCGGGGGTTTCGTCGGCTGGAGTGGTCATTTCGGGCCTCCCAGGAGGGAATCAGTCCGTTTCGACAGGGATGGGCGCGGCCGGCACCGACCGGCGGCGGGGGCCGGAGGTGAGCCGCACCCAGAAGACAAAGGCGCCGGCCGCGGCAGCGGCCATCACGGCCGAGCCGGCGAGGAAGGCGATCCGCCCGGACACCAGGCCCGGATGGAACCGCTCGGAGAAGGCGACCGCGAGCATACCGAGTACGCCCGCGGTGGCGGTGATCGCGAACGCGGCCAGCAGCGGCCACTGGGCGAACCGGCTCGGGTGTTCGCCCGGCTCGGGGCGGCGCAGCCGGCCCACCCGGATGCCGAAGACGGCGATCGCGCCCCAGGCGAGCACGACCAGCATGGCCGCGATGGTGTCGCTCGGGCGGTGCCATTCGGCCCACACCGTCGCGATCGCGATCACGGTGACGTAGACGAAGCCGATCAGGGCGACCAGCCCGCGTACGGCCCCGGGCAGGACCAGGACCAGCGCGTAGACGACGGAGGCCGCCGCGGCCGTATGGCCGCTCGGGAAGGAGTTCGGACCCGGGAAGTGGTCGAGATCGGGCCGCACGAGGTGGCCCTTGAGCAACTCGACGCTGCCGTTGGCCCCGAGCACCAGGAACGCGGCACCGACCGCGAGGTCGATCCGCTTGCGCAGGATGCCGATCGCGGCCGCCACCACGCAGACCAGCACCACGCTGGCCAACGTCGTGTTGTCCAGGGCCCGGCCGAGCACCTGGTCCATCTTCGGGTGGTGCACCCCGCTGCGCAGGGCGGCGTTGTCGACCGCCTGGCCCAGTGAGGTGCGGACGAAGACCCGGTAGACCAGCACCGCCCCGGCCGCGGCCAGCACCGCGATGGCAGGCGGTAGCAGTACGTGGCCCGGCCCGCGCCGGGGCGCGCTCAGATCGACTGTCTGCTCTCGCGATGCCAGGGCCGTCATCGGCTGGGGTCCTCCTGCTGCGGTGAACGGGGACGGCGGCAATGTGCCCAGCCGTCGCGATTTTCAAGCCCCATCAGTCTCCCGGGTCTCCCTGAGAGCTTCCCGTGCCACCCACCTGTCGCGGCAACTCAGCCGCAACCCCGCGCGCTCTCGTCCCGCAACTGCCCACGGGGACCTTCGTGAGGACCGCCGAAGTAGAACGAAGGGGACGTTTTCATGGGGAGGTTGACCCGACGCATGCTCGCCGGGCCGTTGCTGGTGCTGGCCGCGGGGGCCGGGACCGGTCTGGCACCCGGGGTCGCGCACGCGGCGACCGGGGTGTCCGCCACGGTCTCGGTCCGGAGCACGCTGATGATCCGCGCGGCCGCCACGCTCGACTCGAACGTGCTGGGCAGCCTGCGCAACGGGCAGAAGGTGACGGCGACGTGCAGTGTCGCCGGCCCGAGTGTCCGCGGCTCGATTCGCACCACGACGCAGTGGGACAAGCTGAGCACGGGCGGTTACGTGACCGACGCGTACGTCTCGGCGGCCGCCGGAATCCCGCGCTGCACCTCGCCGCAGGCGGTGAAGGTGCAGGCGAAGCCGGCACCGAAGCCGGTCACCAGAACCAACTACCTCGTCGGCACCGTCCGCAGCGCCGACGGCAAGGTCAACATCCGGACCGGGCCGTCGACCGTCTCGCCGGTGAAGCGGACCGTGCTGACCGGTGCCAAGGTGCAGGGGGTCTGCGGCGTCGTGGGCACGCTGGTCAAGGGCACCGTACGCACGACGACCCAGTGGAACCGGCTCAGCGACGGCACGTACATCTCGCACGCGTACGTCGTCACGCCGACCCTGCACCTGTGCCCGGGTGCCGCCTCGACGCCGCCGGCGTCGACGCCGGCGATGACCCCGGCCCAGTTCATCGCCGCCGCGGTACCGGGCGCGCAGGCCGGCTGGCGGGAGTACGGGGTGCCGGCCTCGACGACGATCGCGCAGTCGATCCTGGAGTCGGGCTGGGGCCGCAGCAACCTCTCGCTGACCGACCGGAACTACTTCGGGATCAAGTGCCAGGGCAAAAGCTACGGCTCGCTGGCCACCGGTTGCCACGTCTACAACACCACCGAGTGCGGCAGCACCGAGGCTTCCTGCTTCGCGACTTCCGCCAGCTTCCGGACGTACGCCACGATGGCCAACTCGTTCCGCGACCACGGCAACTTCCTGAGGGTGAACAGCCGCTACAAGCCGGCCTTCGTCTACACCAAGGACGCGAACAAGTTCATCTGGACGGTCTGGAAGGCCGGCTACGCCACCGACCCGAACTACTTCACCAAGGTCACCGGCATCATGGCGACCTACAACCTGTACCAGTACGACACCTGGAAGTAGGGCCGCCTCCCGCCCCCGTCCGCCGAACCCGGCTGGCGGGGGTGTTTTGCGTCTTATGCTGCGATCGGTGAAGCGCGCGAAGAGGAAACGGCGGGGCGAGGCGAGCACGCGCCGTGGTCGTCTCGGTGGCCCCGTGCTCGCCCTGGCCGTGCTGGTCGCCGGCATCGCCGCCACCGCCCTGATCGTCGTCGCTCTGCGGGCCGACCAGCGCGACAACGCCGAGCAGGTGATGGACCAGCGGACCGCGGTCGCGCTGGCCGCCGTGCAGACCGAGACCGAGCGCTACCGGTCCCTGCTCGAGGCGACCGCGGCCGGGATCAGCACCGACGACAGCTTCACCTGGGACGACTTCGACGTCGCGACCGCACCCCTGGCGACCGCCGAGTTGGCGGGCGCGTCCAGCGTCGCGTACGTCGTCCCGAGCCGGACCGACCAGATCGCCGCGACCCAGCGCCTGTGGCGCGGCCGGGGGGCCGAAGGCCTCACGCTGCGCCCGGCCGGACCGGCCGGCACGCACTACTTCTCGATCTTCACCCGGATGCTCGACCAGGTCGGCGGACCGCTCGACGGCGTCGACGTGCGCGGCTCGCCGGAGGCCTCGGCGGCGCTGGCCTACGCCCAGCAGATCGGCCGGCCGACCGTCTCCGACACCTACGTGCTGCTTCGGGACCGCAAACTGCCGGCCACCGAGCAGCAGCACTCGTTCGTCTTCGTGGCGCCGATCTGGACCCGCGCGCCGATTCCGGCGTTCCGGGGCTGGCTCGTCCTGGGAATGCGCGGCCAGGACTTTCTGTCCGGCGTCCTGCGTACGGTCAGTCAGGGCCAGCTGGACGGGACGCTGCTCGCCACCACGACCGGGGGCGCCCGTTCCTCGGTGGCCCGCTACACCGTCTCCGGGCACCCGTCGCTGACCCGGCGCAACGACTTCACGGTCGCCGACCAGGAGTGGACGCTGGTCACCCGGGCCGATCCGAGCCGTCTGCCGGGCGCGCACAGCGTGCTGCCCGCGACCGTGCTGATCGGCTGCCTGGCCATCACGGTGATGCTGGCCGGCCTGGTCCGGGTGCTGGCCACCGGGCGAGCCCGGGCGGTGGCCCGGGTGCACGAGGCGACGCGCGAACTGCGGGCGGCCGAGGCCGAGAGCCGCCGGCAGGCCGGCCTGCTCCAGGCGATCATGGACAGCATCGGGGACGGCGTCGGCGTGGTCGACGAGCACGGCGCCTTCCTGCTGCACAACCCGGCGGCCAAGGAACTGCTCGGGATCGAGCGCGACAACGACGACCCGGATGCCTGGCAGGAGCACTACGGCCTGTTCCGGCCGGACGGGCGTACGCCGTTCCCGGTCGAGGACCTACCGCTGATGCGGGCGCTGGCCGGGCACCCCTCGGACGGCGTCGAGATGATCGTCCGCAATCCGCAGCGGCCGGACGGCCTGCTGATCAGCGTGGACGGGCGGCCGCTGGGCGACCGGGCCGGGCAGCGCGGCGCGGTCGCGGTGTTCCACGACATCACGTCGCTGCGCCGGTACGAGAACGACCTGGCCATCTTCGCCGGGGTGGTCGCACACGACCTGAAGGCGCCGCTGACGATCGTCCGCGGGCACTGCGAGGTGGCCGACGAGGAGCTCGCCGTTCTGCCCGACGCCGAGGCCGTGCGGGCCACCCGGCAGGCGCTGCGCCGGGTGGTGGGGGCGGTCGACCGGATGGCCGCCCTGATCGACACGCTGCTGACCTACGTGACCGCCCGGGACGCGCCGCTCAAGGTCGTGCGGATCGAGCTGGGGCCGCTGGTCGAGGAGGTCGTGCACGAGCGCGTCTTGTACCTGCCGCCGGACGAGCGGCCCGACCTCTACGTCGGGCCGCTGCCCGCGGTCCGCGCCGACCCGGCGATGCTCCGGCACGTCCTGGACAACCTGATCGGCAACGCCCTCAAGTACGTGCGCCCGGGCGCCACGCCCCGGGTCGACGTCACCGCCTCGTCGTGCCCGGAACGGGGAGGCGGGGTACGCATCGAGGTCGCAGACCGCGGGATCGGCATCCCGGAGGGCGACAAGCCGGAGGTCTTCGAGAACTTCCATCGCTCGACCGCGGCCGCGGCGTACGCCGGCACCGGTCTCGGCCTGGCCATCTGCAAGCGGATCGTCGAACGGCACGGGGGCGCGATCGGCGTCGCCGACAACCCGGGCGGCGGGACGCGGTTCTTCTTCACCCTGCCTACGGAGCCAGAAATGCCAGAAATGCCAGAAACCAACATGCCGGAGGACGACACCGTGATCCAGGCCGCCCTGCAACGTGCCCTGGCCGAGCGGGCCAACATGGAGAACTCACGGCTGCCCGGGATGAGCGCGCTGCCCGCCGCCGAGCCGAGCGCGCACCACGAATCGGCGGCCCGGCTGCGTGCGCCGGTGCCGGATCATCAGCACGGGAGCTGAGTGTCCGACCGGCGAGGGCACTGTACCGATCCGCGAGGCACTGCCCGGTCGGCGAGGCACTATGGGTGCCATGACGATCCCTTCCCTGCCGCTGTCCAAGGCCGCCGACGGCACCACGCCCGAGATGCCACTGCTCGGCTTCGGCACCTGGCAGATCCGCGGCGACGCGGCGTACCAGGCGGTCCGGGACGCTCTCGAGGCCGGCTACCGGCACCTCGACACCGCCACCATGTACGGCAACGAGGCCGAGGTCGGCCGCGCCCTCAAGGACTCCGGCGTGCCCCGCGACGAGGTCTTCGTGACCACCAAGCTGCCGCCCGAGCGGGCCGGCAAGGAGCGGGCCACCCTCGACGCCAGCCTGCGCGCCCTGGGCCTCGAAGCCATCGATCTGTGGCTGATCCACTGGCCGCCGTCCCGCGGCCGCGCGGTCGGCGTCTGGCGCCAGTTCCTGGCCGCCCGCGACGCCGGCCTGATCCGCGCGGCCGGCGTCAGCAACTTCGGCATCGACGAGATCGACGAACTGTTCGCCGAGACCGGCGAGCGCCCGGCGGTCAACCAGATCCGCTTCGGCCCGGCCCTGTGGGACCCGGCCGAGGTCGAGGCCCACCGGGAGCGGGGCATCGTGGTCGAGGGCTACTCGCCCTTCAAGACCACCAACCTCCACGACCCGGTCCTGACCGGCATCGCCACCGCCCACGGCATCGACCCGGCCCGGGTGGTGCTGCGCTGGCACATCCAGCACGAGATCGTGGTGATCCCGAAGTCCCAGACCCCGGAGCGCATCGCCCGCAACGCCGACGTCGACGGTTTCAGCCTGACCGCCGACGAGATGGCCGCCATCGACGCGCTCGGCCGTCACCGCCGGTGATACCGCACGCCCGCGCCGCCGGACGGATGCCGAATCCGGGCCGAAAGGTGGATCCCGGGCGCCTTGACCGATTCCGCTCGCGCGCGACATCGTGACCGCATGGTTCTGGGGCTGGAAACGGAAGACGAAGTGGTGCAAGCGCCACCCAAAAGACGGGGATTCCGTGGCTGGGCGACGTGGAAGAAGGCCCTGACCGTTCTGTGCGTGCTATTGCTGCTGCTGGCCGGAGGTACGGTCGGCGGCGCGTGGTTCCTCTATCACCGCTATGACAAGAAGGTCAGCCGGGAGGACCTGCTGCCGGACGCGGCCGGCGTCGGGCAGACCGACGAGCAGCGGGACGCGAACTGGAAGTCCGGCCCGCTCAACCTGCTTCTGCTCGGCTCCGACTCGCGCGACGACGAGCCCGGCGGGGGCAGCTCGATCGGCGAGCGGTCCGACACGATCATGCTGGTGCACATCTCGAAGAGCCGCAACAGCGCGACGATCATCTCGATCCCGCGCGACAGCTTCGTCAACGTGCCGGCCGCCGGCAACTGGAAGGGCGGCAAAAACAAGATCAACGCCGCCTTCGCGTTCGGCGGTGCCAAGCTCGCCGCCTCCACGGTCCACGGGCTGACCGGGTTGCCGCTGGACGGCGCGATGATCGCGAACTTCGAGAGCATCCATACCCTCGTCGACGCGGTCGACGGCGTGAACGTCTGCGTGCCGTACGACGTGCGCTCCACCTTCTCGACCAAGGTGTGGAAGGCCGGTTGCCACCAGATGGAGGGCGACGAGGCCGAGGAGTTCATGCGGCAGCGCAAGGAGGTGCCGGGCGGTGACTTCGGTCGCATGTACAACCAGCAACTGGTGGTCAAGGCGGTCATCGCCAAGGTGTCGAAGGGTGACCTGCTCACCGACCCGCTGAAGTTCGACGGCCTGATGTCGACGGTCGCCGAGGCGCTCACCGTCGACAAGAGTCTCGACCTGCAAAAACTCGCCCTCGCGGTGAAGGGAATCAGCCCCGGCGCGGTCAAGTTCGCCACCGTGCCGTACACCAGCGCCGACCTGAAGACGTTCGCCGGCACGGCCGTACAGCTCGACATGACCAAGGCGGACGCGATGTTCGCCGCCGTCAAGAACGACACGATCTCGCAGTACCTGGTCGACCACCCGTCATTGACCCCCTAATCCGGAGGCAGTTCCCGCGGGGATCGGCATATTCTTGCGACGCCATGTCTACAACACCAGAGCTGCGCTCCCGCATCGCCGAACTTCTTCCCCGCGACGAGCGCCGGCTCCACCGCCGCCTCGAGGGCACCCGCAAGATCAGGGACGAGGCGGCCCGCGGTGCGGTGCTCCAGGAGATCGCGGCCGAGGCCGAGCAGGCCCGGTCGCGCCTGGACGCTCGCCTGGCCTCGGTGCCGCCGGTCACCTATCCCCCGTCGCTGCCGGTCAGCCAGCGCAAAGACGACATCGCCGCCGCCATCCGCGACCACCAGGTCGTGGTGGTGGCCGGCGAGACCGGCTCCGGCAAGACCACCCAGCTGCCCAAGATCTGCCTCGAGCTGGGCCGGGGCGTGCGCGGCCAGATCGGGCACACACAGCCCCGGCGGATCGCGGCCCGGACGGTCGCCGAGCGTATCGCCGAGGAGCTGGGTCGCCCGCTCGGGTCGACCGTGGGCTACAAGGTGCGGTTCACCGACCAGGTCGGCGACGACACGCTGATCAAGGTGATGACCGACGGCATCCTGCTCGCCGAGCTGCAGAACGACCGGATGCTGCACCGCTACGACACGCTGATCATCGACGAGGCGCACGAGCGCAGCCTCAACATCGACTTCATCCTCGGCTACCTGCGGGAGCTGCTGCCCCGCCGCCCCGACCTCAAGCTGATCATCACGTCGGCGACGATCGAGACGTCGCGGTTCGCCCAGCACTTCGCCGACGCCGACGGCAACCCGGCCCCGGTGATCGAGGTGACCGGGCGCACCTACCCGGTCGAGGTCCGCTACCGGCCGTTGGTGACGACGACTCTCGAAGAGGAGGACGGCGAGCGGGAAGAGCCGATCGACCAGATCGACGGGATCGGCGACGCCGTCGACGAACTCGGCCGCGAGGGCGACGGCGACATCCTGGTCTTCCTCTCCGGCGAGCGGGAGATCCGCGACACCGCCGACGCGCTGGGCAAACGCAACCTGCGCAACACCGAGATCGTCCCGCTCTACGGCCGGCTCAGCGCGGCCGAGCAGCACAAGGTCTTCGAGCGGCACCACCAGCGCCGGGTCGTGCTGGCGACCAACGTCGCCGAGACCTCGCTGACCGTTCCCGGCATCCGCTACGTGATCGACCCCGGCACGGCCCGCATCAGCCGCTACAGCAGCCGGCTCAAGGTGCAGCGGCTGCCGATCGAGGACGTCTCGCAGGCCAGTGCCAACCAGCGCAAGGGCCGCTGCGGCCGCACGGCCGACGGCATCTGCATCCGGCTCTACTCGGAGGAGAACTTCGAGGGCCGGCCCGAGTTCACCGAGCCCGAGATCCTGCGCACCAACCTGGCCAGCGTCATCCTGCAGATGACCAGCCTCGGCCTGGGCGACCTGGCCAAGTTCCCGTTCATCGACCCACCCGACCCGCGCAACATCAACGACGGCGTGAAGCTGCTCGAGGAACTCGGCGCGCTCGACGAGCGCCGGCTCACGCCGCTGGGCCGCCAGCTGGCCCAGCTGCCGGTCGACCCGCGCCTCGGCCGCATGGTGATCGAGGCCGACAAGCAGGACTGCGTCGCCGAGGTCATGGTGATCACGGCCGCGCTGTCGATCCAGGATCCGCGCGAGCGCCCGGTCGACAAGCAGCAGCAGGCGGACGAGAAGCACGCCCGGTTCACCGACAAGGAATCGGACTTCTTCAGCTACCTCAACCTGTGGCGCTATCTGCGGGAAAAGCAGCAGGAGCTCTCGGGCAACCAG
>DASWRZ010000184.1:0-40787 GCA_036402935.1 Actinoplanes sp. | reverse complement strand
CGGCGTCGACTTCGCCGGCTACGCGATCCCGACCATCATCGGCGAGATCAAGCGGCACTTCCGCGACCGCACCTGGTCGGTCCGCGTGCCCCGCCGCCTGCAGGAACTGCGCCTGTCGATCACCGAGGCCAACAGCACCCTGACGCACAGCCTCGGGCGCTCGCCGACGGTGGCCGACATCGCGATCCACCTCGGAGTCACCGAGGAAGAGGTCCTGGAAGGTCTCGAGGGCGCCCGGGCCTACAACGCGACCTCGCTGTCGACGCCGATCTCGGCCGACGGTTCGACCGAGCTGGGCGACACCCTCGGCGGCGAGGACTACGAGTACGAGGTGGCCGAGACCCGCGTGGCCCTCGGCCCGGCGCTGGCGACGCTCGACGAGCGCGAGCAGAAGATCCTCACGCTGCGCTTCTACGGCAACCTGACCCAGTCGCAGATCGCCGACCACATCGGCATCTCCCAGATGCACGTCTCGCGTCTGCTGACCAAGGCCCTCTCCAAGCTGCGTGGCCAGCTGGCCGCCGACACCCTCTGATCCACGCAGCGCTCCGACGCCGGCCCCCTGTCCGGGCCGGCGTCGCCGTATGCCCCGACCGATCGTCAGGGCCAGCGCCTGATGACTTCCTGCTCGTAGACGACGAAGAAGCCCGCGCGACCGTTCGCAATGTGCCGGCGCATTGCCGCTTGGTGCGAGGCAAAGCGGTCAGCGCGGGCCGCTACCCGCAGTTCGCCGCTGCTCAGGCAGAAGATCTGGCCGTGGTGTCCGGCGAGGAGCTGAAGCGCCTCGACCTGGGTGCGGATTCGCTTGTCCTGGGTCAGCAACGACCAGCCCATTCCCAGCCCGAACCTCATCCAGTCCGGATCGCTCACGTCCTGGGCGTCGTTCGCGAAGTGGTCGGTGATGTCGTGGACGATCCAGCCCTGGTCGCGCAGCAGCCGAGAGGCGCCTCGTCCCAGGCACCGGTCGGCGAAGAACTCAGGCTGCGACTCGGATGAGGGCGTTGACCTGGTCAATGCTCAAGCCATATTCGTCGGCGACGACGTCGGGAGGTTCGCCCGCCCGCCACATGCTCAGGACCGCCTCGACCGGCACCCGCGCGGGCTCCACGATCGGTGCACCCCAGGCGAAGCGGGGATCGATGACGACCTCAGCGACCGCAGGGTCGTATCGGCGGAGCGTGAGGCGCTGGGGGAAGTCGTCGTCCTCGTCCCAGACGATGTACTTGAGGTGGTCGTCGATGACCGCCCGGATGGGCATCTGGCGGTCTCCCGCTCGGGCCACCTCGTCGGAGTCAAGATGGTGGATGAAGACGTCGATGCCGTCGGTGGCGATGCGGCGAGTCGCCAGGCCGTACTCGGTTCCGAACTGCTCCCGGATGTCGGCCGCCGCTTCCCGGATCTTGTGGGCGGGGATGTCGAAACCACGAAGCGAGCGAAGGACGTAGGCCTCGACGATCGCCACGAACGGCACCGACGGCCAGCCGCGGCGCTCGGGCGGGACGCTATGCACGAGCGGACTTCCGCCGGCCGGCCGGCTCAGCCAATGGCGCACGGTCCGCTCGGGGATCTGCAGCTGGATGGACGTCTCGAGCGGAGTCAGCAGCGGAGTGCGGAGCTTGTCAATCATGGTGCTGCCACCCCCTTCACGGCCTCAGCATGTCACACCGAAACCGGCCGTGGACGGCCCTGTGGACAGCGCGTGGCGGCGGGAAAGGGCGCAAATCTGAAGGGCCGGCCGGGCCGCGCCCAGGTCTCCCGTACGTCGGGAAGAGCGGTCAAGCCTACGCCGCGGCGACCTCCGTTGGTCACCGCGGCGTTGGCGTCCGAGAAATGGATTAATACCAATAACGCCGTCCGCCGATGGGGCGGCCGACCGAGCCGAGAATCCAGAACACCGCACCGACGACCAGGATGATAATGCCGATCGTGGTGAGGATCGAGATGTGGGCGAAGATGCCGATCAGGAGGAGGATCAGGCCCAGGATCAACATGGTGTGTGCTCCATTCGGCGGGGGAACGGGGTCCGCCGAGCCGAGTCATACCCGCATCGAAGAATTGCCAATCATTGCCGGTTCGCGGCGGGCTACAAAAATTATCGTCGCGGCGACCAGCAATGCGCCGGCTTCCATCGCGGCGCCGACCAGGGGGGTGGAGTCGTAGCCCCAGCCGAGGGTGATGGCGCGCCCGCCGAGGTAGGCGCCGGCGGCATTGCCCAGGTTGAACGCCGAGACGGCCGACGAGGAGGCCAGCAGGTTCTGGGCGTCGCCGTCGGCGGCGGTGATGACGCGGGTGGTCAGGCCGGGAACCGTCGCGTAGGCGACCACACCGAGGACGAACAGGGTGACCAGGGCGGGCAGGCGGGAGTGCGAGGTCCAGCCGAGGGCGACCAGCACGACGAGCATGGCGATCGAGGCGCTGACGATCGTCCCCATGAGGCGGCGGTCGGCCGAGCGGGCACCGATGATGTTGCCGAGGACCAGGCCGAGGCCGAAGAGGGCGAGCAGCCACGGGAGCGCGCCGGAGGAGAAGCCGGCGACGTCGGTCATCAGCGGGGCGATGTAGGTGAAGGGTGCGTAGACGGCACCGAAGGCGAGCGCGGTCAACCCGAGCGCCAGCCAGACCTGCGGGTTGCGGAAGGCGGCCAGCTGGGTGCGGGCCTCGCCGGTGGAGGCCATCGTGGGCACGAACATGACCGTCGCGGCGGCCGCGAGCACGCCGAGGGCGGCCATCGCCCAGAACGTGGCGCGCCATCCCAGCTGCTGGCCGAGCAGGGTCCCCAGCGGCACGCCGGCCACGCTGGCGAAGGTCAGACCGCTCAGCATGGCGCCGATCGCGCTGCTGCGGCGCTCGGGGCGCACCAGGTCGCCGGCGACGATCGTGGCGACACCGATGAAGGCACCGTGGCAGAGTGCGGTGACGACGCGGCCGGCCAGCATGGTGGCGTAGTTGGAGGCGAGCGCGGAGAGCACGTTGCCGGCCACGAAGAAGCTGAGCAGAAACAGCAGGACCGGCCGGCGCGGCCGGTGCGCGACGAGCGCGGTGAGCAGCGGGCCGCCGAAGACGACGCTCAGGGCGTAACCCGAGATGAGCAGGCCGGCCGTCGGGATGGTGACGCCGAGGTCGGACGCGATCGCGGGCAGCAGACCGGTGATGACGAACTCGGTCATGCCGAGGGCGAAGGTGCCGATGGCCAGCGCGACGAGGGCGAGTCTCATCATGGCGTCAGCCAAACAAACTGGAACCGGTTCCGCCAAGACTCTTTCTACAAGGCCTGAAAGAATGGGTAACGCCATGGCCCGTCCCGCCTTCGTGCTGCACGACCACCGCAAACCGCGGCCGCATTTCGACCTCCGGCTCGAGGAGGACGGGGTGCTGCGGTCGTGGGCGGTGCCCCGCGGGCTGCCCACCGACCCGGGCGGCAACCGGCTGGCGGTCGCGGTGCCCGATCACGCGATGGACCACCTGACGTACACCGATTCCGACAAATCGATCGCGGATACCGGCTGGTGGGAGCAAGAGGACCGCAACGACAAGCGGATGGTCTTCACGTTGCACGGCCTCCAGGGGTCACGCCGGTACGCCCTCATTCACACCGACGGGTCGAACTGGCTCCTCCATCGGACCAAGGATCAGCCTCAGAACTGACTCTGTACGTTTCGATCTCCGCGCTCCGGCTACCGTGTTAGCCGATGCCTCCTCCAGCCGACCTTCCCGGATTCCTGCACGGTGTGGCGCCCATCCTCGACCGATGGGGCTATCTGGCCGTCGCGGGCATGATCGGTGTGGAGAGCTTCGGCATTCCCGCGCCTGGTCAGACCATCATGGTGGCCGCCGCGATCTACGCCGGTGCCGGCCGCCTCAACATCATCGCGGTGGCCGCGATCGCGTTCGTCGCGGCGGTCATGGGCGACAACGTCGGCTACTGGATCGGCGTGCGCGGGGGCCGAAAGGTTGCCCATAAGTACGGTAAATATGTATTTTTGACGCCGGAGCGGCTGGAACGCGCCGAAAGGTTCTTCGCCCGCCGCGGCAGCCGGATCGTGCTGGTGGCCCGGTTCATCGACGGCGTCCGCCAGTTCAACGGCATCATCGCCGGCATCACCGCGATGCCCTGGCGCAAGTTCCTCCTCTACAACGCGCTCGGCGCCTTCCTCTGGGTCGGCTGGTGGACGACGATCGCCTACGTTCTGGGCACCCACCTGGTCGAGATCATCGATCACGCGCACCGCTACAAATGGTGGGCGATTGTGACGGTCGTGGTGGCTATCGGGGTATATGCCTGGCTTCATATCCGACATATTCGGCGTCGGCGGGCGCGAGGCACGGCACAATCTGAGGTCGTCGACTCCTGGCCGTGAAGATTCCTCCGGTACCTTCTTAACGGTCCATGAACGGAGGAGAAATCGTGACCATGACACAGCTCGACCGTCGTCGCGACCAAGCCGCGTCCGCCAACGCCACAGTGGTGAAGTCCAATGCGACCGTCACCGAGCTGGAGAACCGGCTGCGGACCAATGCCGACATGACCCAGCAGCAGAGCCAGGCGCTCCGCAACGCCCAAGCCGAGGCCAAGCGCCTCCGGCGGTCGCTGAAGACCCAGTCCCGCGACCGCGACCGCCTCGAGAAGGCCTACAAGAAGGCCGTCTCCAAGGCCGCGCAGGCCAAGGACCGCGCCGAGTCGGCCGAGTCGAAGTACAGCAGGTCCGTCCTCGCCAGCCTGGTCGACCAGGCCAAGGAGCAGGACCGTCTCTCCAACCAGCCCGTGACCCCGGCAGCGACGCCGGAGCCGGCCCCGGTCGAGATCGCCCCTGAGCCCGTTGCCGCTGAGCCCGTTACCCCCGAGCCCGTCGCCCCTGAGCCCGTCGCCGTGGAGCGGGCACCCGCGCGGCCGGCCCGGTCGACCGCGGCCCGCACGACCGCGGCCAAGGCCGCTTCGGCCGCTTCCACTCCCGCCAACGGCCGCTCCCGCAAGACCGCCGCGAACCCGGCGACCCCCACGCCCGCGAAGCGCACTCCGGCTCGCCGGACCCGATAAAAACCCGAAGAACACGTACGCGGGTCTGCCTCCCTCGACCGCAGGGAGGCAGTTCACGCCTCCCGCGCGGAAAGCCCGCCGTCCCGCGGTATCTCCCACTACTGACCGGACGGCTGCCCGTTGCCCGAGCCGGCGCCCTGGTTCTGGCCTGCTTGGTTCTGGCCCCCTTGGTTCTGGCCGCCCGCCAAATTCGTGTCCGTGATCGCGGTGGCGCTCGCCTTCGCGTCGGCCACGATCCGCACCGTGTTGCCGGCAGCGACCGAGCCGATCTGATCCGACCCGTTGTCGACCGACGTCGAGCTCGTGATCGCGTACGTCTTGCTGTACCCGTCCTCGCTCTTGACCGTGATCGCGCTGCTGCTGATCGCTGACACCGTCCCGGTCTGGGTGAGTTCGGTGCTGTAGCCCCCGTTCCCGTCCGACACGACGTAGGTGCCGTGCAGGGCGGCCGTCATCCCGCCACCGAAGCCACCTCCCCGGCCGCCGAACCCGCCGCCGCTACCCGTGCCCGGTGCACCGGCCACGCTGCTGCCGGTCCCCTGCCCGGTCGCGGCCATGATCCCGGCCGTCACTCCGCCGCTGGCGATCGCGACCGCGACCAGCGCCCCGGCGATCACCAGCTTCGGGTTTCGCTTCGGCCGGCCGGGCGGTGTCCCGGTCGCCGGGGGCGAAGCGGACGGCGGCGTCCACTGCGTCACCGGCTCGGCGGACGAACGGGGCGAATTGTCATGAACGGTCATCGTCTTCCGGTCTCCTCGACTAGCAGGGCGCTCTTTGGCAAGCAGGGCGCTACGAAGGAGACTGGCGTCGGCCGCTATGCGAGACCTGTGGAGGTTTTGGGTGCTGGATATCAACCTGCGTGACGTCGTCCGGGCGGTGCTGTTCGACATGGACGGCACCCTGGTCACCTCGGACGCGGCCGTCGAGCGCGCCTGGATGGCCTGGGCCGCCGAGTACGGCGTCGACGGCCCGCAGGCGATCGAGATCGCGCACGGCCGTCCGAGCGAGCCGACCGTACGCACCCTGCTCCCCCACCTCGACGAGGCCGAGACCGCGGCCGCCATCGCCCGCCAGCTCGAGCTGCAGTACGACGACCTCGCCGACGTGGCCGCGATGCCCGGCGCGTACGACCTGCTCGCCCTGCTCGACCGCCGCGGCCTGCCCTGGGCGGTGGTGACCAGCGCCGACGACCGCCTGGCCAAGGCCCGGCTGGGCGCCGCCGGCATCGCCGCCCCGACGCTGGTGACCAGCGACGACGTGCCGGTGGGCAAGCCCGACCCGGCCGGCTACCGGCGCGCGGCCGAGCTGCTCGGGGTGCCCGCGGCCGACTGCCTGGTCGTCGAGGACGCCGACGCCGGGCTCCGAGCGGCCCGGAAAGCCGGTGCCTACACCGCCGCGCTGCGCGGGCTGGACGGCGACGTGCGGCTGAGCGGCCTGCAGGACCTGGTCACTCTTTTGACGTAGGCAGGTCGTCCAGGAACTCGGTGGTCGGCACGAAGAACAGGCCACCGGTCAGGGCGGTCGAGAAGTCGAGGATCCGGTCGTAGTTGCCCCACGGGTCACCGAGGAACATCCGCCGCAGCATCTGCTCGGGCACGTCCGGGGTGGCGGCGTACGCGATGTAGTAGGTGCCGAACTCACCGCTCTTCACCGACCCGAACGGCATGTTGTCGCGCAGGATCTTGAGCTCGTTGCCGTCCGGGTCGTCGATCGTGTTGAGCGCGACGTGCGAGTTCGACGCCTTGTCGCGGATCTCGATGTTGTCGAGCTTGGTCCGCCCGATCGCCGACTCCTGGTCCTCCACCTTGAGCGCGTTCCAGGCCGTCAGGTCGTGCAGGTACTTCTGGACCAGCACGTAGCTGCCACCGGCGTACGACGGGTCCTCGTCGCCGATCAGCACGGCCCGGACCGCCTCGTTGCCGGCCGGGTTCTCGGTGCCGTCGACAAAGCCGAGCAGGTCGCGCTCGTCGAAGTACTTGAAGCCATGCGTCTCGTCCTCGACGTCGGCCACCTCGCGCAGCCGTCCGACGATCTTGGCGGCCAGCTCGAAGCACAGGTCCATCTGGCCGGCCCGCAGGTGGAACAGCAGGTCGCCGGGGGTCGAGGGCGCGGTGTGCCGGTTGCCCTTCCACGAGCGGAACTTGTGCAGCCCGGCCGGCCGTTCGAGGCCCGGGAAGAGCCGGTCCCACAGCTCGGCGCCGATCCCGGTCACGCCGGACAGCTGCCCGGCCGGCAGCCGGAAGCCGACCGACCGCTGCAGGCCGCTGAGGTCCTCCAGCAGGTCGCGGACCGTCTCCTCGCCGCCCGGGCGCACGGTCAGGACGAGGAAGATCGCGGCGTCGGTCAGCGGGGCCAGCACGGCCTGTGATGCGACGATCGGGCCAGGTGTACGAGGCGCGGTCATGACGCGCAGCCTACGGTCACCGGCGGCGATAATGAACGCATGAGTGAGCGGGCCGACGTGCTGGTCATCGGGGCGGGATTGTCCGGCATCGACGCGGCCTACCGCCTGTCGACCGAGTGTCCGGGCAAGACGTTCCTGATCCTCGAGGCCCGTGCGGCGATCGGCGGCACCTGGGACCTGTTCCGCTATCCGGGTGTCCGCTCCGACTCCGACATGTTCACGCTCGGCTACCCGTTCCGGCCGTGGCGCAACCCGCGGGCGATCGCGTCGGGCGAGACGGTCCGCGCATACATCCGCGACACGGCGGCCCGCTACGGGCTCGACAAGAAGATCCGCTTCGGGCGCCGCGTCGTGCGGGCGCACTGGTCGAGCGACGACGCGACCTGGACGGTCGAGACGGGCACCGGAGAGACGTACGCGGCCAACTTTCTCTACCTGTGCACGGGCTACTACCGCTACTCGTCCGGCCACGAGGTCGACTTCCCCGGACGAGAAGCGTTCCGGGGCCGTATCGTGCACCCGCAGCACTGGCCGGACGACCTCGACTACGCGGGCAAACGGGTCGTCGTGATCGGCAGCGGCGCGACCGCGGTGACGCTGGTGCCGTCGATGGCTTCGTCGGCCGCCCACGTGACGATGCTGCAACGCTCCCCGGCGAACTTCATCTCGCTGACCGGCTCGGGCAGCGAGCCGGACGGGCAGCTCAGCGGGCCGAAGGCCCGCATGATCCGCGGCCGCAACGTCCTCGCGACGGCCCTGCTCTACCAGGCGTCCCGCCGCTGGCCCGACCGCGTCGCGCGGTACCTTCAGGGCCAGGTCGCCCGCGAGCTGCCGAGCACCGTGCCGATCGACCCACACTTCACGCCCCGCTACCGCCCCTGGGATCAACGCCTCTGCGTGGTGCCGGACGGCGACTTCTTCGCGGCCCTGCGGGCCGGCACGGCCTCGGTGGTCACCGGCACCGTCGAGACGTTCCGCGAGACGGGCGTACGCCTCACCGACGGCACCGAGATCGACGCCGACGTGATCGTGACCGCGACCGGCCTGACGATGGTGACCTTCGGCGAGATCGCCCTCGACGTCGACGGCGAACCGGTCGACTCCGGCCGGCTGCACGTCTACAAGGGCATGATGTTCTCCGGCGTGCCCAACCTGGCCTGGTGCGTCGGCTATATCAACGCCTCCTGGACGCTGCGGGCCGACCTCACGTCGCGCTACGTCTGCCGGCTGGTCAACTACATGGACCGCCACCGCATCGACGTGACCACGCCAACCATCCCGCCCGGCCCGACCCAGGCCCGCTCGACCCAGGGCCGCCCGACCCAGGCCCGCTCGGCTCAGGCCGGCGAGCCGCTGATGGCGCTCGACTCCGGCTATGTGCGACGGGCCGCGGCCGTGCTCCCCCGGCAGGGCGCCCGCCGGCCGTGGCGGGTGCGTAACAACTACCTGACCGACCTGCCGAGCATGCTGCTGAGCCGGATCGACGACGGCAACGTCCGGTTCGCCCGGGTGAAGGCCTGAGATGGAACGGTTCGCTTTCGCCGGACGCACGTGTGTGCTGACCGGGGCGGCCGGCGGGATCGGAGCGGCCCTCGCGCTCGAGCTCGCCCGGCGGCACATGGTGCTGGCCCTGGTCGACCGGGACGCGGACGGGCTGCAACGGGTCGCGTCGCTCGCGAGGGAGCTGGGCGCGCGCGAGGTCACGACGTACGAAATCGATCTGAGCGATGGCGCCGACCGGCGCGACCTGGCCGCCGAGATCGCGGCGCGGCACGGCGGCGCCGACCTTCTGATCAACAATGCCGGGGTGACGCTGACCGGCACCTTCGAGGAGAACCGCCTGGCCGACGTCGAGTGGCTGCTCGAGATCAACCTGCACGCGGTGATCCGGACGACCAAGGCGTTCCTGCCCCAGCTGCTGTCCCGGCCGGGCGCCCACGTGGTCAACGTGTCGAGCCTGTTCGGGCTGATCGCGCCGCCCGGCCAGGTGGCCTATGCGACCAGCAAGTTCGCGGTGCGGGGCTTCACCGAGGCGCTGCGCAACGAGCTCGCGCCGCGCGGCGTCGGGGTGACCGTGGTGCATCCGGGCGGCGTGCGCACGAACATCGCTGTCAACGCCCGCAACAGCCGCCCCGAGCAGGCGGAAGAGGCGCGCCGCTTCACCGAGACCGCGTTGCGGCTCCCGCCGGAGGAGGCGGCCCGCCAGATCGTCGCCGCGATCCAGACTCGACGGCCACGCCTGGTCATCACCCGTGCCGCCCGCGCGGCCGACTGGCTGGCCCGCCTGACCCCGGCACGCTACTGGTCGTTGATCGCCCGTCAGTCCTCGAGCCGATAGCTCGTCACGACGACCTGGCCGTCGAGCAGGCGCGAACCCTCGGTGCGCAGGTTGAGGCGCTGCTTGGGCTCGGCGAAGAGCTTACGGCCGCCACCGAGGACGACCGGGTGGACGGCGACGTGGTATTCGTCGATCAGGCCCAGGTCGGTGAGGGCGGCGGCCAGGCCTGCGCCGCCGGTCAGCAGCAGGTCGGCGCCGGACTGGGCCTTGAGCGCGGTGACCTCGGCCCCCAGGTCGTCGCGGATGACGCGGGACGCCCACTCGTCGCCCGGGTAGCCGCGGGAGAACACGATCTTCGGGGTGGCCCGCCAGAAGGGCGCGAACTTCAGGGTGTGCGGGTCCTGGGACATGGTTTCGGCGTTCGGCCAGAAGCCGACCATCATCTGCCACACCGGGCGGCCGAAGAGCAGGGTGTCGACCCGCTCGTCGAGGGAGTCGGAGTATGCGGACAGCTCGGGGCCCATCACCGGCCAGTCGAACTCCCCGTTCGGCCCGTCGACGAAGCCGTCGACCGAGGTATGCACCCAGTAGATGATTTTTCGCATGGCCCGCTCCTTCTCGCAACTGAAGTTACCGAGTCAGACCGGGCCGTGCGCCAGAACTCATCGGGCCGATGAGAAAGAATCAGCAGGCACCGTTATCGGTCCACACGTCGTGGTTGCCGGGCGTCTCGTTCTGCGTCCACCACTTGGCCGTGTACTTGTGGCCATTGTAGGAAACGGTGCTGCCACCGACGTACGCGGTCGAGGCGTTCCAGGCCGCCGGGCAGCCACCGGCAGGCGGGGTTGTCGTGCCGCCGCCGCTGCAGGCGCCCTGGTCGGCCCAGACGTCGGCCGCTCCGGGGGTCTCGCCCTGTGTCCACCACTTGGCCTGCCAGGTGTGGCCGTTGTAGGAGACCTGGTTGCCACCGACGTAGACCGTCCCGGCGCTCCAGGCCGGCGCCGTGCAGGAACCACCGGTAGGCGGCGTGGTCGGCGGCGTGGTCGGCGGAGTAGTCGGAGGAGTGGTAGTGGTTCCGCCGCCGCAGGAGGACGGGGCCGCGCCGTTCACGTCGTTGACCGTGGTGTTGAAGAGCGTCGCCCCCGGGTCGAGGTCGAGCAGGGAGAACATCATCGCCCCGCCCATGCCCTTGCAGTGCATGTAGTCGATCTTCGCCTGGATCGACTGGGCGTTCTCACCGGTGAAGAACTCGGAGCCGTTGTAGAAGTACGCGCTCTGCGAGGCCGAGTCCCAGTAGGTCGTGGACGGGTTGTCGACGATCCCGGTGAGCTCCTTGTAGTACGCGACCCCCGGCACCTGACTCAGGCCGCGGGCCGACGATGCCCCGGTTGCCGACGAGTACAACCCGTGGTTGGCACCGGCCGGCACGCCGCTCCAGCCGCGGTAGTAGAACGGGATACCCATGGTCAGCTTGTTGGCCGGGAAGCCGCCGGGTATGCCATAAGAAGGCAACCCGGTGGTCCAGGCCGTGATCGCGGTGTCGATCGAATACTTCGACGAGCCCGGCGGGATGTTGGCCGACGGGTCGGCGGGGCTCTGATAGATCGGCGCCTGGTTGTTGGTCTGGGTGGGCTCGAACGCGCCGTGCATGTCGTACGTCATGACGTTGGCGAAATCGAGGATCTGCCCGACCTTGTTGGTCTCGATCTGCGCGATCTTGTCCTGGCCGGCCGGGACCGCCGCGGTCAGCGACATCTTGCGGCCGTTGGCCGAGCCGTACGCGTCCAGTTCGCTGCGGAACTCACTCAGCAGCGCGGTGTAGTTGGCCTTGTCGTTCGCGCTGTAGTGGTTGCCGACGTGGCCGAGGACGCCCGGGTACTCCCAGTCGATGTCGAAGCCGTCGAAGATGCCGGCCGCCGAGCCGGCGCCGCCGTAGCCGTTCTGGACCGGCAGGTTGCCCTTGATGAACATGTCGATGCAGGAGGAGACGAACTTCTGCCGGCTGGCGCTGGTCGCGGCCACGTCGGAGAAGTACTTCGAGTACGTCCAGCCGCCGAGCGACAGCACGATCTTGAGGTTGGGGTGCTTCGCCTTCAGCTTCTTGAGCTGGTTGAACGTGCCGACCAGGGGCTGGTTCCAGACGTCGGCCACGCCGTCGACGCTCGTCGAGGCGTCGTACGTCTTCTGGTAGTCGGCGTACGCGTCACCCGCGCCGTCGCCCGCATTGGGGTTCTGCTCGTTGGTCGAGTCGGACGCCTTGGTCGCCTCGAAGCAGGTCAGGTTGGCCGGGTCGATGTTCTCGAAGTCGTAGATCAGGTAGTCCAGTTTCCCGGCTGTACCCGAGGTGTCGAGGTTCTTGGGGTAGAACGCGTTGCCGTAGATGCTCCACTGGTCGTAGTAGGCGAATTTCACGCCGCCCGAGGTTGCCGCGCTGGCCGAGCCGGCCGAGGCGACGACGGCGATCGTGCCGACGATCCCCAGCAGGACCGCGGCCAGGAAACCGAGTTTTCTGCCCATAGGGATAGACATTAATCACTAAACTTTGTTTTCCATAAGGAGGAAAAAGGGCAATCAGAAGCTGGCGAAACGACGCAGGTCGAGCCCGCCGACGCTGGTGAAGTCGCCACCCACCTCGAGCCGGCCCGATTCGTGGTTGACGCTCAGGACCCGTACGCCGATCACGCCGTTGGCCTGCGGAGCCCAGGGCGCCAACGCTCCGGTCGAGGTCACGGCGACCAGCTTGACCCGGGGCACCGAGCCGTCGGTGCAGCCGCCGTGGGTGCCGTTCCGCTCGGTCAGGCACGCGTTGTCGAAGTGTCCGCCTACGTAGACCAGGCCACCCTCGAGCGCGATCGCCGCCGCGTCGCCGTCGAAGACGCGCTGCCAGCGCGGCACCCCGGCCGCCGTGTAGGCGATCGCGCGCCCACCGACCCCGCCCATGGCCGCGTAGATGCCGGCCGGGTCGACGGCCAGCGCGTGCACCTCGGCCGGCGGGCGGGGAACGAACCGCGGGTCGGGCCGGCCGGTCGCGCCGTCGAGGGCGGCCAGGCGCAGCGTGCCGTGCACCTCGTCGACGGTGTGGAAACCGCCGCCGACGTAGACCGTGCCGCCGCCGACCGCGACCGCGTGCACGGAATCGTCGGCGGCCGGGTGCCACCGGCCGTCGAGCCGGTCGTCGAGCAGCGAGAACGCGGCCAGGTTGCGGCGCTTGTCCCCGTCCACCTCGGAGAAGCTTCCGCCCAGGTAGAG
Organism: Actinoplanes sp.; assembly: GCA_036402935.1. GTDB lineage: Bacteria > Actinomycetota > Actinomycetes > Mycobacteriales > Micromonosporaceae > Actinoplanes. The sequence goes on along the minus strand of DASWRZ010000184.1, from coordinate 27,821 downwards.
GCGGTTGTGGGCGATCGCAAGGGCGTACGGGGTGCCGGAGAGCGCGTGGCGGAACGAGCCGACCCCGCCGGTGAACGGGCTGAGCCGGGCCAGCGAGTCACGCTTCTGGCCGCCGACCTGGTGAAAGTCGCCGGCCGCGTAGACGTTGCCGGGGGTGGCGGCCAGGGCCCGGACCGTGCCGTCGGCCGGCGGCGCCCAGCCCAGCAGCTTGCCGGTCCGCGCGTCGAAGGCGGCCAGCCGCAGCCGGGCGAAGCTGCGTCCGCCCCAGTTCGCGCTGGTGAACGAGCCTCCGACATAGACCGTGCTCCCGCGGTGGGCGATCGCGTAGACCCCGCCGTTGAAAGTCGGTGCGACGAGCGGGCGGCCACCGACCGCGATCGCCGCCGGCGTGGCCCCGAACAGCGCGGCCCCGAACAGGGTGGCCCCGAACAGCGTGGTGGCGAACAGCGTGGTGGCGAACAGCGTGGTGGCGGGCAGCGTGGCGATCATCAGCACGGCGCGGGCCGTACGTCGGACGAGTGATGGCACAAACCGACTAACCGTCCCGCGAGCGGGAAAGTCTCGGGTGATCGAGGCCATGGATCGGCTCCGCCGCTTCGATCTCCGAGGGAATGTCCGCGGCGGCGGGCCGCGTGCGCAGCCCGAGCATGGCCAGCCACTCGACCAGCTGGCGGTGTACGGCGTCGGCGCCGTCGAGATCGGGCTCGGTGACCGGCCAGCGGGCCGGATGCACCAGCACCGCCTCGGTCTGCCAGCCGCCGAGGCCGCCGTGCGAGCCGACCAGTTCCTCGAACGCGGCGACCTCGTCGGTCACCGGGTCGACGCAGCTGATCAGCACGAGGTCGGCGATATGGGCCGACTCCTGGTGGCGCAGCAGGTCGTGGCGGGCGTGCGGGCCGTACGGCAGGAGCGGGTCGAGGCCCTGCACGACGCCGTCGACGAGGCGGTGGCTGCCGCGCGCCCCGACCGCGACCGGGCCGTCCTCGTCGCGCACCACGACCAGGCCGACGCCCGGATGAGCCGCCAGGCCGCTGATCAGCTGCGGATAGACGCGGTCGATCTCGGCCCGGTCGAGCCGGCGGCGGTAGCGGGTCAAGTAGAGCAGGGAAAGGTTGCCGGAGTTGACCACCAGCAGGGGTGCGACCGGGTTTTCCGGATCGCCGCTGGTCTCGTCGGTTTCGTCGGACCTGTCGGCGGAGAGCCGCTCGACGACCTCCTCGAGGGTTTCCCCGTAGCGCTGACGGAACGTCGCACCCTGACTCTGACCGTGGTCGGAGAGAACGACCAGCTGGTATTGCCGGGCCGCCTCGGGAGCGAGCCGCTCCAGCACCCCGAGCATCCGGTCGAGGCTCTCCAGCTGCCGCATCGACTCCGGACGCGCCGGCCCGGCGTGATGAGCGACCTCGTCGTAGTCGACCAGATCGCAGTAGATCGCCGGGGCACCGCGGGCCATCTGCTCGGCGACCAGCGAGATGTTCACGTCGCGGAGCAGCATCGAGGCCGGCCGCAGGGCCAGGAACATGCCCGACCGGCTGACCCGGGGCAGCAGGTTGCGGCGGCGCTGCAGGCGGGCCTGGTGCAGCTCGGTGAAGACCTCGCCGATGCCGAGCACGATCGCGCGGGTGAACCCGTACGGCGAGGCCATGAACGCGGCCCAGCCGCGCGCCGACCGCCCGGGCAGCGCCGCATGGCTGACCGTAAGAAGGTTGATCGCGGCATCGCCGCCGAAGGCGTTGCCGATCGAGACCCCACCGTCACGCAGCAGCCCCCGCCCGTCGCTGAGCCGTGACTCGATCACCGCCGCGTCGCGCGGCCGGTTGGAGACCATGAGCTTGCCGGTCTCCTTCTCGAACCAGCGGAAACCGGGGATCTGCCCGCTCGCGCCGTGCAGGATGCCGGCCTGGGAGGCGGGCGTGGTCGAGGGCAGCCCGGTGTGCCAGCTGCGCATGCTGTGGCTGCCGGAGCGCAGCCAGTACCCGAGCGTGGGCAGGTTACCGGCCCGGATCGACCAGCGCAGCACCGGCTCGGACACCCCGTCGAGCTGCACCATGATCAGGCCCGGGTCGGTGCCCGGCCGGGCCCGGTGCAGGGTGATCAGCGGACCGCCGGCCTGCCGGGCCTGCCGCCGCCGCACGCCGCGCATGAGCCGCCTCGCCTCGCGGACGAACGTGTCGTCGCTGCCGCTGTCGGCCATCCAGTCCAGGATCGCCGCGAAGATCACGGCCAGGATCGCGGCGATGAACAGCGACGGCAGGCCGCTGATCCGGTTGGCCGGGTCGAGCTCGAGGGCGACCACGATGACGACGACCTGAGCGGTCACGCCGAGCAGCATCGCGCCCCAGCCACCGAGCGCGACGATGCCGACCAGCAGCAGCGGCCGCAGCACGGCACCGGCCACGGCGACCAGCACGACCAGGCCCAACGTGTTGAAGACGTCGGTGCTCGCCACGCCCGGCATCAACCACAGCGTGACGGTCAGCACGACGAACGTGACGAGGGCGCTGCGGAGCACCGCGCGGCCGCGTTTGAGGACCCGCGGCCACCGGAACAGCGCGCGCAGGTCGGCCCGCCAGTCCCGCGTCGGCGGAACCGGGGGCGGCTCGTGCGGGCTGATGGCCACGTCCAAACGATCGCACAGGCCGTAGGGCACGGCGCCGGCACGTCACACAGGTCTCACCCGCACGGCGCCGGCACGTCACATAGGTCTCACCCGCACGCCGCCGCGCGGCACTCGAACAGCGGATGACACCCGATAGTGGGACGGCGCGGCCGCTCAGCGGGGTTAACTTTGAATCGGTGCGCCCCCGTGCTGTGTCCACCCGTGCTGTGTCCACCCATGCTGTGCTCGCCGCCCTCCTACTGCTGTCCGTCGCCGCCTGCACCGCCCCTCCGAAGCCGGCGCCGGCTCCCGCACCGACCCGCACCCATCCCAAGGTGCCGGCCCGGGTCGTCGGTTACTTCACCGACTGGGGTGTCTACGCCCGCGACTACCAGGTCAAAGACGTCGAGACCGGCGGCTCGGCGGCCGAGCTGACCGATCTCGTGTACGCGTTCGGCCAGGTCAAGGGCGGCGCCTGCGCACCCGGCGACGCCTGGGCCGACTACCAGAAGCCGATGTCGGCGGCCGACAGCATCGACGGCGTCGCCGACGACCCGAAGGCGGCGGTGAAGGGCGACTTCGGCCAGCTGATCAAGCTCAAGGCCAGACACCCGGACCTGCGGCTGATCTGGTCGTTCGGCGGCTGGAACGGCTCGGACGGCTTCGACGACGCCGCCCGCGACCCGGCGGCGTTCGCCTCCTCGTGCCGCGCGCTGCTGGAGGACAGCCGGTGGCGAGGGCTCTTCGACGGCATCGACATCGACTGGGAGTACCCCAATGCCTGCGGCCTGACCTGCGACAAGAGCGGCTCGGACGCATTTGGCCGGGTGCTCGCCGCGCTGCGCACGGCGCTCGGGCCGGACGCCCTGGTCACCGCCGCGGTTCCGGCCGACGTCGGCAAGCTGAGGCGTACGGACTACGCGGCGGCGACCCGGTCGGCGAACTGGCTGAGCGCGATGACCTACGACTATTTCGGCACGGGTTCGGACGACGGGGGCGGCGGCGACCCGGCCGACCTGCACCGCACCGAGCCGCACTCGCCGCTGACCGCCTACCCGGGCATCCCCCGGTCGACGGCGAACGCGGAGGCGACCGTCGACGAGCTTCTCGGCCTCGGGGTTCCGGCGAGCAAGCTGCTGCTCGGCATCGGCTTCTACGGCCGGGGCTGGAGCGGCGTGACCGGGGCCGGGGTCGGCTCGGCCGCGAGCGGCCCGGCCGCCGGCAAGTACGAGGGCGGGCTGGAGGAGTACGAACTGCTGGTCAAGCGCTGCCCACCGACCGGCATGGTCGGCGGCACCGCGATCGCGCACTGCGGTTCGCAATGGTGGTCCTACGACACCCCGGAGACGATCAGAACCAAGATGACGTACGCGCGGAGCAAAGCACTCGGCGGAGCATTCGCGTGGGAGTTGTCGGGTGACACAGCGGACGCCGTACTCCTGAAGGCCGTGGCCTCCGGCCTGAACCCGGAGTCCTAGGGTCGGTCCGGTGGATCAGCCGATCTGCACCCAGACGTTGTCCAAGGCTCCGTTGAACTGGTCGTTGTCGGGGAACGCGCCCTTGCCGCCGATGCTCAGCGGGCGCTGGTTGCTCACCGAGAGCTTGGACGGCACGGCGATGCTGCCCCGGGTCACGGCGTCGACGAAGATCGCCAGCGTCGTGCCGGCCCGGCGGCACTGCAGCGAGTGCCACTGCCCGTCGGCGATCGACACCGAGCTGTACGCGATGCGGATCGTCGGCCGCTTGTCGTCGACGAGCACGCAGCTGGGCCGCCCGGCCACCCCGTCGACCTGCAGCTTCCACTGGCTGCTGGTCCTCGAGTAGCCCTTCTGGACGATGTTCTCGCCCTTGCTCGTCTGCCCGGGCGGGAGCAGCACCTCGGCCCCGAAGGCGATGTTGCGGGTGCCCGGGTTGAGATCGGCCGAGGTCGGGCTCCGCAGCGCGACGTGCGGGCAGACCGGGGTCGTGCACTCGGCCGGGAAGGCGATTGCCGACCCCTGGCCGTGCACCACCTGCCGCACCGACCCGCCGTGCGCCGCCACCCGGTCGAGGGTGTGCCCGCGCCCGGATTCGTCGGCGATCGTCGCGGAGCGCGGGCCGTCGAAGTCGTACCGGACGATCATCACCGAGCTGCCGGTCGCCCGGGCCGGGATGACCGGCCGGATCGTCACCAGCGCCGGGCGCGGGTGGCGACGGTCGTTGTCGCCGATGGGCGGATCGGCCGCCGCGGCCGACGGGGGGATCGCAACGACCGCGGCGAGAAGCAGGGCAGTCGACGGAGATCGCATGCCCGGATTATCACTCTACGGGTGAATAGTCCTCATGCCATTGGCACAGAATCAGCCGCCGGGAGATCGTCCTTGGCCGACCGCCGAGCCACCACCGGCGATCGCCGGACAGACCCTAAGACGGCTGCCGCTGTTCCGTCATCCCGGAGTCGGGCGATGCCTCGGGTGCCGCACTGTCGAGCGGAACCGCCTCGCCCGGCACCAGTCCGAGTTGGACGCCCTGACGCGGCAGCAGCACGTCGAGGATCCAGTCGGCGGCCACCCGCACCCGGTTGCCCGGCATCGAGAGCAGGTGGTAGCCGCGGGTCACCACCTTGGCCGCGATCCCGCTCAGCGGCACCCCGAGCGGGTTGGCGGCCGCGTCGAGCCCGCCCAGATCGACGACGAAGCCCAGGTCGTGGTGCTTGTAGGGCCGCCGGCGGCCGTGCCCGTAGGACGCCGCGATGTTCTTCGCCGCGGCCGTGCCCTGCCGGGTCGCGTGCTGGGCGGTCATCCCGGTGATCTGGCCGGGCATGGTCAGGTCGGGCACCGCCGCCGCGTCGCCGATCGCGTAGACGTCGGGGTGACCGGGCACGGTCAGGTATTCGTCGACCACCAGCCGGCCCTGTTGGGTCGGCAGGCCGATGCCCTCGACCAGCGGGTCGGGCCGCACCCCGACGCACCAGATCAGCGAGCGGGTCGGCACGTATTCCCCGTTCGAAAGGTGCACGCCGTCCTTGGTCGCCTGCTTGACGCTGGTCTCGGTGAGGATCTCGACCCCGCGATCGCGCAGCACCCGGTCGGACGCGACGGCCAGCCGCTCGTCGAGCGAGGGCAGCACCCGGCCGGCGGTATCGATCAGCAGCCAGCGGGGCCGGCCGACCAGCTCGGGCCGCTGTTTGACCAGCGCCTCGGTGTAGAGCACACCCTGGGCCGCCACCTCGGTGCCGGTGTAGCCCGCACCGACCACGACGAAGGTGCACCGGGCCTGGCGCTCCTCCTCGTCCTCGGTGGTGGCCGCCATCTCGATCTGCCGGGTGATGTGGTCGCGCAGGTACAGCGACTCGGGGATGCCGCGGAAGCCGTGCGCGTATTCCGTCACGCCGGGCACCGGGAGCAGCTTGTTGACGCTGCCGGCGGCGATCACCAGCCGGTGGTAGCCGAGCGTACCGGTGCCGCCGTCCGGGTCACGCCAGGTCACGGTGTGCCCGTCGAGGTCGAAGCGGTAGACGTGACCGAGGATCACGCGTACGCCCGGAAGTGTCGCGATCAGCGAGACCGTGACCCGCCGGGGTTCGAGGATCCCGGCCGTCACCTCCGGCAGCAAGGGCAGGTAGAGGAAGTAGTCGGTGGGGTTGATCACGACGATGTCGGCGCCGCCCCGGGAGAGCTTGGACAGCTTGCGCGCCGCGGTGAAACCGGCGAAGCCGGCGCCGACGATGACGATTCGAGGCCGTGCCATGGAAAGGTCCTTCCGTCGTGAGACCGACCGGATGCCCTGCTCACGGTAACGAAAACCGGGGTCGCGGGAAGTGACGCGTAAAACACTGGACATCCCGGCCGGAACCAGGGGCGTCAGTGAGCGCAGAGTGCAACGATCGATGCGATGGCCGCCGTGCAGGAAACCGTCCGGCCCCCGACCGGCCACCCGCCGTGGTGGCGCCGGGGTCCGGTGGTGGTCGGCATAGTGGTGCTGATCCTCGGGACCGAGTTGATCCTCGGCTGGCACGCGCTCGCGGGCGCGCTGACCCAGCTGCGGGCGCCGCGCTGGGACTGGGTGCTGGGCGCGGTGGCCGCCGAGGTGGCGTCGATGGGCACGTACGCCCGGATGCAGCGGGCACTCCTGCGCGGCGCGGGCACCAAGGTCAGCATGCGCAAGCACGTGGCCACCGCGTACGCGGCGCACTCGCTGAGCGCGACCCTGCCCGGCGGCCCGGTCTTCTCGACCAACTTCAACTTCCAGCAGTTGCGGCGGTTCGGCGCATCGGCCGCGGTCGCGTCCTGGTGCATCGCGCTCAGCGGCGTCCTCTCGACCGGCGCGCTGGTCGTGATCGGCTCGGCCGGGGGCATCCTGACCCGCAACTCGGGCGGCTGGCACTCGCTGGTCGGCTACGGGGTGGCCGCGCTGGTGATCGCGTTCGGCGTACGCCTCCTGGCCGAGCACCCGCACTGGCTGGACCGACCGGTCCGTCTGCTGCTCGGCGGGGTCAACCGGGTCCGCCGGCGCCCGCGCGGGCACGGCCAGGACGCACTGCTCAGCTTCGTCGAGCAGCTACGGGCGATCCGGGTGCATCCGGCCAACTTCGGGATCGCCGTGGTGCTGGCCCTGCTCAACTGGCTGTTCGACGCGCTCTGCCTGTGGATGTGCTGCGTCGCGGTTGGTGCGCCCGGCATCAACGCCACCAAGCTCGTGATCGCGTACTGCGCCGGGATGGCCGCGGCCAGCGTGCCGATCGTGCCCGGCGGGCTCGGCGTGGTCGACGGCGCGCTGATCCTGGGCCTGGTCGCGGGCGGGTTACCGACCTCGTTCGCGGTGGCGGCCGTCGTGCTCTACCGCCTGGTCAGCTTCGGTTTCATCATCGGCGCGGGCTGGCTGGTCTGGCTCGCGATCCGGGCCAAGCACTCCCGGATCAGTCCTTCTTCCGCTTGAACAGGCTCCAGCCGCGCTTCCTGACGACCGGCGCGTCGTCGCGGATCTGCCCGTCCAGGGTCGCCAGCCGGCGCTGGGCGACCGGGTTCTCCGGCTCCAGCCGCAGCGAGATCAGCAGCGCCTGCCGGGCCTGGTCGGTGTGGCCGAGCGCGTCCAGCGCGACCCCGTGCGTGAAGTAGTAGTGGGCCTCGTTCGGGTCGAGCCCGACCGCGGTGCGCGCGGCCTGCTCGGCGTCGGCCAGGTGCCGGTCGGCGGCGAGCAGCGCCCAGGCCACCCGGTCGTGCCACATCGGGTTCTCCGGCTCGCTGATCACCGCGCGGTAGGCCATCGTGATCGCGTCGTCGTGGCGTCCCAGCATGGTCAGCGCCCGGCTCGCGGTGGCCGGCGGCCGCGGGTCCCCGGGCAGCAGCTCGACCGCCCGGTTGGCCGCGTCGAGCGCCGCCTCGGGCTGGTCCAGGGTGAGCCGGACCCGAGCGAGCAGCAGCCAGCCCGCGGCCGAGCGGGGGTCGGCCGACAGCACCGGTTCGAGGGTCGAGGCCGCTTTCCCCGGCTCGAAGCGTTCGAAGTAGGCCGCCGCGCGCGCGATGCCCAACTCGGTCGGGTCGGTCGGCAAGGGGACGGGCGGGGAGGTCACAGGCCCATCTTCGGCAAAGCCGCTGCCACCATGAGGTGATTTGTCGGAAAGCCCCCCTATTTGGCGCGCCGGCGGGCCCGCATGCGGCGGACGATCACGAACAGGCAGGCCACGATGACCAACGCCAGGCCGACCACGACCAGCGAGAGCCACCAGCGGTCCCGCGTCGCGACGATCTCCAACCCGATCGCCGCGATCAGGCAGAGCACCACCACCCACCAGAGAATCACGCTCAGCCGGTCGGGCGAGACGGCCAGTCCGACCGAGCGGACGTGCGCGTTCGAGGCCGAGACGGTCAGCAGCCGCACCGCGAACCCGCCGACCGCGGCCGAGCCGAGCAGCCACGGCAGCCAGGCGGCCGGCGCGGCGGTCGCGGTCAGGAGAAGAGCCAGGCAGACCGCGGCGCCGATCGCGGCGACCCGCTGCCGGCCCTGCGTCACCACCTCTTTCAGGTACGCGCGGAGCGGGGGATCCAGGCTCGCCACGAAGTAGGTCGCGAACGCGATCGGGGCGAGCGCCGCCACGCCGGCCACCACGCGCGCCGAGACGATCGAGAAGCCGCTGACCCGCCACCCCACGTACGCCAGCACGGCGAGCAGGATCGCGGTGTAGACCAGGAACCGGCGCAGCGCCACGTCGAGCATGAATCGGCTCGCCTGCTGGCGCGGGTCGGTACGCAGCGCGCCGGCCAGCCCGCTCACCCCGCGCGCGAGCCGGGCCAGCGCGAACGGGTTGCGCCCGCTCACGTCGAGGGTGGCCAGCTCGTGCTGGGCGACCGCGTTGTCGGGCTCCAGGGCGAGCGCGTCGTGCAGCGCCTGCCGGGCCCGGTCGGTCATGTCGAGCTGCTTCATCACCATCGCGTAGGTGATGCGGAAGTCGGCCTCCTCCGGGTCGAGGTGCACGGCCATCCGCGCCGCCTGCTCGGCCTCGACCCCGCGCCGGCCCGGCCCGAGCAGCGCCCAGGCCAGCCGGTTGTGCCGGTACGCGTTCTCGGGCTCCCGCTGGAGCGCCGCCACCGCCACGCCGATCGCCTCGTCGTGCCGGTCGAGCGCGGTGAGCACCCGGCTGAGCGCACCCAGCGCCTCGGCCGACTCGGGCGCCACCCGGACCGCGTGGTCGGCCGCCGCGAGGGCCAGGTCGGTGCGCTTGAGGGCGAGCTGGGCGTGCGTCATCAGCACCAGCGCGCGCAGGTGGTCGGGCTCGGCGGCGAGCACCGGGCCGAGCAGTTCGGCCGCCGCGCCCGGCTCACCGCGCTGGAACTGCGCGGTCGCCATCGCGATGACCGTGCCCGTCGCGGTCATGCCGCGCTCACCTCGAGCGCGCCCTTCGTCCCGCGCCGCCGCCCGCCGGTGCCGACGGTCATGCCGCGCTCACCTCGAGCGCGCCCTCGGGTCCCGCCCCGCCGCCCTCCGGTGCCGGCGGTCATGCGGTTCGGCTGGGCTGCCAGCCCGCCGACCGGGTGTGGTCGTGCGGCTCGAAGTAGGGCATGGTCGCGTACGCCCGGACCGGGAACGTGCCGAAGCCGCTGATCCGGGGCGGCGCGGCGGTGAACCGGGCCCCGGTCGGCGGCAGCTCGGCCAGGTTGGTCAGGTTTTCCACGATCGGGATGCCGGCCGCCAGCAGGATCGTGTGGGCCGGCCGCTCGCCGCCGCTCGCCTCCGACGGGTCGTCAATGTTGATCGAGTCGATGCCGACCAGGGCCGCGCCGTACTCGACCAGCCACCCCGCCGCGTCCGCGGTCAGATAGGGGTTGCCGACCGGGTAGTCCGGGGTGCCCCAGTGCCGGTCGCCGCCGGTGTGCAGGAGAACCGCCTGGCCGGCCACGGTGAGCCCGTCGAGGTCACCCTCCTCGACCGCCCGGCGGCCGCTGCCGACCTGGCGCACGACGACCGCGGGCAGGTCGGCCAGGCGCTCCAGCTGGAGCCCGGCCAGGTCGGTGCCGCCGACGTAGCGGTGCCGGGGGCTGTCGAGATAGGTGCCGGTCTGCCCGAGCATGCTCACCCGGTCGAAGCTGAACTCCGTGCCCTCCGCGTACCGGGCCCTCGACTCTTCCCAGGTCAGGTGCGAAGTGATCTCGGGCGCCGGCAGGCCGGGATAGGTCGTCATGCCGTTCGTGATCACGTGGCTGAGCTCGACGTAGCGCCGCCGCTCGGACGGGCCGGCGTACGTGCCCAGGTGCGGCTCGGCGAAGACCCGCACGTTGGCCAGCTCGACCCGGGCCGCCTTGAGCAGGTTGAGCGAGGCCACGAACAGCTCGCCGATCTCGGCCTCGGTGACGTCGGCGTGCGGCACGTCGACCCGGAAGCCCTGGGTCTGCAGGCCCCCGCCGTTGGTGAACGTGACGACCGCGTCGAACTCGGCCCGGTACTGCAGCACGGCATGCCCCCTATGACAGTTCGATGATCGCTTCCACGAGCACCAACTGCCGAAGATAGCTGCCCCCCGCGCTACCGGACCCGAGGGGCAGTCATCGGGAAGTCAGCTCAGCGCCTGTTCCAGGGCCAGCCGGGCCGCGGGCACCGCCCGCTTCGCGGCCGGCTTGGTCGGGTCGGGCTGGGCAAGCGGGGTGCAGCGCTTGTCGGAACGGTCACCCTTCGCGCGCTTCGGAAGTACGCCCGTGGCCAGGTAATCCGCGACCGTGTCGTCGACACACTTGTTGCCGAACAGCGAGCCGGCGTGCGTCGTACCGCCGACGCCCTCGACGAGCGCCGCCCGGGGGAACCGCTTGCGCACCTCGAGGCTGCCGGTGAACGGGGTCGCCGCGTCGAGCGACTCGCTGAGCAGCAGAATCGGCGGCGCGCCGGCACCGTTCACGGTGACCGGCGCGCCCGGCGCGGCCGGCCACTCCCGGCACGGCGCGTTGTACCAGGCGTGGGCCCAGGTCTCGAACGGTGCCCGCCGGTGCATGGCCCAGTTGTCGGACTGCCACTTGCTCCACGCGCCGGGCCACTTCACGTCGCTGCACTGGACGGCCAGATAGATCGCGTAGTTGTTGTCGGCACCCGGCTTCTGCGGGTTGTTGGTGTCGTACAGGCTCTTCAGCGGGGCCGGGTCGTGCTTGTTGACCCAGGCACTGAACGCGTTCGCGACGTCCTGCCAGCCGAAGATGTAGTAGCCGGGCTGCAGGAAGACGTCGGTCAGCTCGTCCGGCCCGATCACCCCGCCGGCCGGCTTGGCGATCAGCTTCGCCTGCTCGGCGTAGAACAACCTCTCGACCGCCCGCTCGGTCCTACCCAGGTGGTAGACCTTGTCGTACTTCGCGATCCAGCCGAAGTAGATCTTGATGTTGCGGTTGAACGCGTAGTCCTGGTCGAGGTTGGAGTCGTACCAGACCCGCGTCGGGTCGACGTTGCCGTCGAGCACCATCCGGCGCACCCGCTCGGGATACATCGTGGCGTAGACCTGGCCGAGGTACGTGCCGTACGAGAAGCCGTAGTAGTTGATCCGGTCGGCACCGAGGGCCTCGCGCAGGCTGTCCATGTCACGGACCGTGTCGACCGTCTTCAGGTGGCCGAGCAGCGGTCCGCCGGCCTTCGCGCACGCGACGGCGTACCCCCGGGCCTTGTTCAGCCAGGCCGTCTCGCGCTGGGCGCTGGTCGGTACGTACGGCGGCCGGTCGTACCCGGTGTAGTCGCTGTCGCAGGTCAGCGCCGGCTTGCTGGCGCCGACCCCGCGCGGGTCGAAGCCGATCCAGTCGTACGCCGCCCCGGCCCCGTTCGGCACCAGCGACCCGATCACCGCCAGGCCCCGGCCGGCCCCGCCGGGTCCACCCGGGTTCGCCAGCATGACGCCCTGGTACTGCTTGTCCGGGACGGTGTGCCGGATCCGCGAGACGGCCAGCTGCAGCGTGCCGCCGGCCGGCCTGCGGTAGTCGATCGGCACGGTGAGGAAACCGCACTCGGCCTTGTGCATCTTCAGGTTGGGTTCGGTGCACGGCTCCCATTTGATCGGCCCGGATTCCTTGTCGAGCGGGGCCGCGGCCCGGGCGCGGGACGGTTCCTCGTCCGCCCGGGCGGTGGTCGCCACGGCACCGATCGCTACCAGGGCGATCGTGGTAGCCGTCGCCAGAAGTCTCTTCATGCCAGCCTTTCGTGTCCGATTCGCCCCAATATGCTGAGGCGTAGACGGCCCTATCGGGACCGTCCACGCCGGGGCGCCACGAAAGATGGCGGGTTTTAACGCGCCCCGCGGAGTTGCCGGGCGGGTCTTAACGCGCCCCCGCGGAGTTGCTGGGCGGGTTTTAACGCGCCCTGCGGAGTTGCTGGGCGGCCAGCGCGGCGGCCCCGAGGACGGCCACCACCGAGCCGTAGACCAGCGCGGTCGGGTGCAGCCCGGCCGAGGTGGCGGCGAATCCGGCGATCACCGCCGGCACGCTGAACGCGGTGTACGCGATCACCAGCGCGACCGCGAACAGCTCACCGCGCTCGTGCGGCGCGGCCAGGGCGGCCAGCGTGCCGAACTGGGCCAGCGCCGCGGCGCCGAACCCGATCCCGCTGAGCACCGTGCCCGCCGCGGCCAGCCAGATGTTCTCGAACTCGACACCGGACACGGCCACCACCGAGCCGACCGTCAGCAGCGTGCCGGCCAGCGTCAGGACCCTCCCGGCGGGCACCTTGCGCAGCGCGAACGAGGCGACCGCACCCACGCCGCAGAGCAGGGTGACCACCAGGCCGCCGATCAGGTGGTTGGTGAGCCCGAAGACACCGGCCGCGACCGACGGGCCGAGCGACATGTAGAGGCCGGCGATCGCCCAGCTGGCCACGATGATCGGGGTGAGAGCGAGCACGTCGGCGCGGATCCGGGCCGGGACGCCGAGCTTGGGACGCAGCGAGGCGGCGACGCCGGGCTTGAGGGCCGAGGTCTCGGGTATCCGGGCCACGACGACGGCGGCCAGGGCCATGCCGGCCAGCAGGAGGGCCCAGATGAGGTGGGTGGGCTCGGGGGCGTACTGCACCAGGGCACCGCAGCCGAGGGCGCCGATCGCCAGGCCGGAGGTCGGGGCGATGCCGTTGAGCAGTCCGGCCCGGCCGGGTGCGTGGGGCGGGTTGAGGTCGACCAGCGCGGCGCCGAGCGTGGTCATCGCGGTGCCGGTGGCCACGCCCTGGAGCAGCCGGGCCAGCAGCAGCACCGGCACGTCGCCGGCGGTCAGGAAGAGAACGAGCGAGATCACCTCGAGGGCGATCGCGGCGGCGAGCACCGGACGGCGGCCGATGTGGTCGGAGAGCGCGCCCAGCACGAGCAGCGCACCGATCAGGCCGGCGACGTAGACCGCGAAAACAACGGTGAGCGTTGTCGCGGAAAAGCCCCACAGGTGCTGGTAGACGACGTACAACGGGGAGGGTGCGGCCGACGCGGCGGCGAACGTCACGAAGATCGCGGCGATCGCGGCGAAGGCGACCGGGCGGGAAAGCCGCCGGTCGGCGCTGCGGGCGACGTCCGGCCGGGCCCTCTCGGCAACGGTGGTCATCTCGGGGTTCCTCCCGGTCGAATTACAGACAGATCTGTCTGATGCCAAGACACTAGACAGACCTGTCTGTTATCGTCAACGACATGTCATCCGCATCACCCACCGTCGGGTCACCGGTAACCCGGAAAGCATCGGCTCGTGACCGCCTCCTCGAGGCCGCCGACGAGCTCTTCTACGCCGAGGGCATCCACACCGTCGGCATCGACCGCATCATCGAGCGCGCCGGCGTCGCCAAGGCCTCGCTCTACAGCTGCTTCGGCAGCAAGGACGAGCTGATCAAGGCCTATCTCGAGGGCCGGCACGAGATCCGGCGCAGCCGGATGCTGGCCGGCCTCGAGCTGCACGACGACCCCCGCGAGCGGCTGCTCGCCGTCTTCGACGTGCTCGCCGAGCTGGCCGAAGACCGGGGCTACCGGGGCTGCGCCTTCTACAACGCGTCGGCCGAGTCGACGCCGGGCGGCGTGGTCGACGAGGTCTCGACCGCCAATCGCGCCTGGACCCGGGGCGTCCTCACCCAGCTGGCCCGCGACGCCGGGGCCCACGACCCGGGCGCCCTGGCCGAGCAGCTGATGGTCCTCTACGACGGCGCGAACGCGGGCGCCCGGATGGACAGGCGCGCCGACGCGGCGATCCTCGCCCGCGGCATGGCCGCCGCCCTGCTGGCCGCCGCGACCGCATGACGATGGGGCCCGCCGAACCGGCGAGCCCCATCTAAATCCTGCGCGCGAACGCCCTTACTTGGTCAGCGGCGCGGCGCCGGGCCGTCCGGCACCACCTCGTCGAGCGGCTCAGGAATCGCCGCCATCGGGGCGCTCGGCACCGCGTCGGCCAGTTCGGCCTGGATCTCGGCCTCGTGGGCCACGAACTCGCCGGTCCGCTCGACCGCCGGAGACTCGGCCGGAAGCGTGGCGACCGGCTTGCGGTCGCGGATCAGCGAGGCGAGCGCGCCGACCAGAGCCATCGCGATCGCCAGCCAGAAGACGATCACCAGACCGTCGTGGAACGGCTTCGAGATCAGCTGCGGGAAGAACTCCAGGCCGGTCAGCCTGTCCGCGTTGGCCTTCGGCAGCGCGCCGAGTACGCCCGGGCCGAGCAGCTGCCCGATCGGGTTGAAGCCGAGGAACGCCGCGAACAGCGTGCCGACCGGCGGCAGCTGGGCGATCTGGTTCGCGGTCGCGGCCGGCACTCCCTGCCCGGTGAGGCCGCCGCTCAGGCTGGCCGGCAACGAGTTGGCCAGGCCGGCCACCATCAGCGAGAAGAAGACGCCGATCGAGAGCACCATGCCCGAGTTCTGGAAGGTGGCCCGCATGCCGGATGCGGCACCGCGCATGTTGGCCGGAACGCTCGACATGACCAGCGAGGTGTTCGGCGCCGCGAAGAGGCCGCCTCCGAGGCCGTTGATGAAGATCAGGAAGGCGAAGACCGGGTAGTTGAAGTTGCCCGGCAGCAGCAGGAGGCCGAAGAACGAAGCCGCCATCACGACCAGGCCGCCGCTGGCGAACAGGCGTGGGCCGAACCGGTCGGACAGGTAGCCGGCGAGCGGGCCCGCGACCAGGAAGCCGATCGTCATCGGCACCAGGTAGATGCCGGCCCACAGCGGGGTCTTCTCGTACGTGTAGCCGTGCTGCGGCAGCCAGATGCCCTGCAGCCAGATGATCAGCATGAACTGGAGGCCACCGCGGGCGATGCTGGCCAGCAGGTTGGCCGCGTTACCGCTGGTGAAGGCCGGGTTCCTGAAGAGCTTGAGCGGGAACATCGGCTCGGCGACCTTGGTCTCGATGATGCCGAAGCCCACGAGCACCGCCGCGCCGCCGATCAGGCCGGTCAGCACCCACGGGTTGGTCCAGCCCATCGTGTGGCCGCCGTACGGCTGGATGCCGTACGTGATCGCCGCGAGAAGGGCGGTGAGCCCGATCGCGAAGGACACGTTGCCCCACCAGTCGATCTTGGCCTTCCGGCGTACGCCGGTGTCGTGCAGCGAGCGGTACGCCCAGACCGTGCCGATCACACCGACCGGGACGTTGACCCAGAAGATCGACCGCCAGTCCCACTCGGCGAGCACACCGCCCAGGATGAGGCCGATGAACGAACCGGCCAGCGCCGAGACGATGTTGACGCCGAGCGCCATGCCGCGCTGCCGGGCCGGGAACGCGTCGGTGATGATCGCGGCCGAGTTGGCCATCAGCATCGCGCCGCCGACGGCCTGGAGCACCCGCCAGCCGATCAGCCACAGCGCGCCGTTCCCGCCGTCGAACGGGTCGAGCGACAGGATCACCGAGCAGACCGTGAAGATCGCGAACCCGGCGTTGTAGATGCGGACCCGGCCGTACATGTCACCGAGCCGGCCCAGCGTCACCACCAGCACCGCGGTGACCAGCATGTAACCCATCAGCATCCAGAGCAGATAGCTGACGTTGCCGGCGCCCAGCGGGTCGACCTTGATGCCCTTGAAGATGGCGGGCAGCGAGATCAGCACGATAGAGGAGTTGATCGTCGCCAACAGTGTGCCGAGCGTGGTGTTGGACAGAGCGATCCACTTGTAGCGAGGATGTTCCACGGATAGCACGCACATACCCCCTTCTTGGGCAGCTCGGATCGGGCCCGCGTCGGCGCGGGCCGACGATCCGAAGGTCAGATCGAGTCAGGTCGTAGGTTGCTCGGCGACCAGGTCGCCGAGCCGCTCCAACGCCGGCAGCGCCGCGACGAGGGCGGCATGCTCGGCCGGAGTGAGGTCCTGCAGCAATCCGGAGAGCGCCTGGACACGGCCCTCCCGGCGGCGGGCCACGGCGGCCCGCCCGGCCTCGGTGATGCTGACGACCACGGCCCGGCCGTCGGCCGGATCGCTGCGCCGCTCGGCGAGGCCCTCCTTCTCGAGGCGGGTCACCAGCTGCGTCATCGCGGGCTGGCTGACTCCCTCGGGGGCATACAGCTCGCACAGCCGGTAAGGGCCGGAACGCTCGAGCCGGCGCAGCGTGGACGCGGCGGTGAGGCTCAGCTCCTCGCGCGGGGTGATCCGGCGGAGCGTCTCGAAGAAGCGCTCGAAGCCGGCCGCGACGGCCGCGTCCTCGACCGGAATCAACGCTGTCTGCTGCACACGAGAATTTATATCACCTGCTTATAGAAGCAGGTTATCTACCGTGATGAAGCCCTCAACACCTCAGAACGGGGTAATCGCCCGGTCATCACCCGGCAATTCGCCCGTACGCGCCGCGCCGGATTCCCGCCGGAGAGTGATCGCGATGTCACCATGCGGGGTATGGACGAGCAGACGTTCTGGGCCCTCGTCGACTCGATCGGCCACGACTTCGACCGCCTCGCCGACGCGCTGTCCGACCACGGAGCGGGCGATATCCGCGACTTCGCCGACCATCTGGCTCGCGCGCTGCACGCGCTCGACACCCCCGCACACTTCCGCGCGGTGCAACGGTCCGGCGCGTCATTCTTGGGCGTACGCTGCGCAGCCGTTGCCGCCGGAACCTCGGCGTACCGTCAGGTCCTGTCCGCACCGGACCGCCTCGCCGGATTCACCGATCGGGCCGCCGCCCAGCTGATCCCGGTCGCCGAGCGGGCCTACCGCATCTCCACCCGCACCGACTGGCACCACGAGCCGGCCGTCGACATCGGCACCGGCGCCAACACGGCCGCCTGGGGCAGCTCCTGGCTGCACCCGCACATGGGCACCACGACCGGCGAGGGCGGAGCCCCACAGAACTACATGATCGCGCTCCAGCACGTGGCGCTGACCCTGAACGCCGACCCGGCCTGGCGCTCCTGGTGGCGCCGCTCCGGCCTGGCCGCCTGCGAACTGGGCATCGTCGCCGAGGGCAACCTCGACCACCTGCGCCCGAGCGCCGACATCCGCCGCCTCGACGACCGCCTCCGGGCCAACTTCACCTGCGCCCTCCCCCGCCGCGGGGAGACCGACCTGCCGGCCCGCGCGACGTGCGAGGTCCGGGACATGTTCGAGGTCATCCGCCAGGCCATGTCGATGCCCGACCTCCCGCCGACCCCGCCGGTCCCCCGCCTCCCGGCCGACGTTCCCGACGTCGCGGTCACCACCAAGCCGCTACCCGAGATCCCCGCCGACCTCGAGCCGCAGGGCTACCTCACGCTGGCCCAGATCCAGGAATTCTTCGGCTGAGAGACCCGTTCGGTTGATGCTGTTCGGCCAGATCCCGACGCCAGGAGCCGCCTGATCAGTCGTCTGCCGGCACCTGGAGGGCCGCCGCCACGACGTAGTACGGCCTCTCGTCGCCGATCAGCTCGTAGCGGCGGAAGTTGCCCTGCGGCCCGGCGTCGACGATGGCCGAGGGGCGCATGTGACCGGCGCCGACCTGGAACTCCTGCACGTCGTGGAAGGACATCCGGTTGAGCACCATGCGGTGATCCGGGGTGATCGCCTTCATCCAGAGGCCATCATCGACCGCGAGTGGCAGCACGGCATCCTTCGACGCCCACGTCACGGGCGGCCGGAACGTTTTCGGCTCGGGCGTGTAGCGCTCGCCGTCCTCCCACGTGAACGCGGCCCAGCTGACCACGAAGTCGTCGCCGGGCAACGTCAGGTAGTGGTACCGGGTGTCGTACGGCTCGGGCAGATCGGCGAGATCCTCGAGGGCCTGACGTTCGGCGCCGCCGGCCGCGGTGATCTCCATACGGTCGTACCTGGTGTGCATGCGCATGAGGCGCGGCGTGGTCGCGTGGAAGTAACGGGTGCGGCCGCCGCCCACGCTGCGCAGCACCACATGGGCATGCGACCCGGTGTAGCCGAAGAGCTCGTACGGCCGCTCGTCCACGAACGACTCGAAGCGGCGCTCGGAACCGGGCCAGCCCGCGGGCCGGTTGGATCGGGGCGTGAGCAACGCTTCCGCCTCGGCGTCGGTCAGCGCACCCGCCGGATTCCAGCCCGACCACCCTTCCAGCGGCCGCAGGTCGTCGAGCGGAATCTCGAAGGCATGGTGCAGGAGCAGGATCCTTCGAAACCCGGCGGCGGACGACGACTCGCGCAGCCAGCGCAACAGCTCGGCGGCGGTCGCCCCAGCCGCCGACCGCTCCCGCAGCCCGACGACGACGCTCTGCTTCTTCACGCCCACCCCCGCGATCGGCCCGTAAGGCGTCAATCACTAACGCGCTCGGAGCCGTGGCGCCAGCCTGCTGCCCCTACGCGTCGAACTCGCCGTCCTTGACGCCGCCGACGAACGCCCGCCACTCATCGAGGGTGTAGACCAACGGCGCCCGCGTCAGGTCCTTGGAGTCCCGGACCCCCACGAGCCCGGGAACGCTGAAGTTCGCCTCGACGCAGTTCCCACCGTTGCTGCCGGATCGGGCACTCTTGCGCCACCGGCTGTCGTCGAACTCGGTGTCGTACCTATTCACGGTCGTTCCACCCCTTCAGGAGGCTGCTCAGCAGCGTCATGCTGTCAGCGTCCGACAGTGCGACGGCGTCAAGCGTGCGCCACGCTTTCTCGTATTGGTTGATCTCTGCCGGCTTGTCGAGGTACAACGCGCCGGTCAGGTTCTCGCTGTAAACGGTCGGCGGTTCCGGCCGTTCCCCGTTGTCGGTTGGGAAGTCGAGCATGCTGAAGGCACCGGCTACGGACGCCTCGTGCGGACCCGCGCTTATAGGAAGCACCCTGACCGACACCTGAGGCAACTCAGTTGCCTTCAGCAAGTGCCAGAGCTGCGACCTCATTACTCCCGCTTCGCGAGGTTCAACGCGGACGGCCGCCTCTCCGATCATGAACTCCACAGTCGGCGGTGCCGGGAAGGCCCGGGTGAACAGTGCCTGACGTTGGAGCCGCAGCGAGATGCGCTTTTCGAGGTCGTCGTCGGTGACCTCAGGGCCCGGCGTGCGGAACAGGTACGACATGTACTCCCGCGTTTGCACGAGTCCGGGGACCAACGTCCACTCGTAGGTTCGGATACGGCTCGCTGATTGCTCCATGCCGACGTAGGGCTCGAACCACCTCGGCAAAGTGTCTCCGTAGGGCACCCACCATCCTTTCGACTTCGTCTCCTTCGAGAGCGCGATGAAGGCTTCCGTGGCCTTCGCGTCCAGCTCGTACAAGAAGCACATCGACCTGACGTCGGACACGGTGACGGGCACTTGGCCGCTCTCGATCCGCCACAACTTCTGGGTCGAGAAGTCGAGCTCTTCCGCTGCGGCCTTCGCAAGGATGCCCTTCGCCTCCCTCGCGTCTCTCAACCCCCGGCCGAGCGTGCGGCGAGGGACGGTGGAACCGACGGCGGTCTCAACCATGCGTGCTCACCCTCCATGGTGTTACGCCCGGCGTCGCCCGGGGGAATGCCGAACGCTTCGACATGGAATGCTCTCGCCGCATTTACCGCGAAGTCAATGATGATCAGGGATATGCCGTCGCGGAATGTTGCGCGGCCGATCTCTGCAGGCGACAGTGGGCGACGACACGCACTATTCGGGGAGGCCGGGAATGATCATTGCCGTCGCTGCCGCAGCCCTCATAGCTGGGTTTTTGGCCGGCAGTCAGTTGATCAAAGCGAAGCAATGGTGTCCACAGTGCGGCATCACGCTCACCTGCGCTCAGCACGGGGAAGTGAGCCGGACATGCTGAGGGATGAGCTACTGCGCCTCCTGGTCATGCTGCCGGCCGACGCGGAGGTGGTGATCGACATCGGACGCATCCAGGTCGAGGTGGTCGACATCGCGGGCGTCCGATACCGGGGTGAGCGTGAGGTGATCGCCCTCAAGCCGCACCCCGACGACCTGCGTGACGCGCTGGCCGCGCAGCGCGGCGCCGAGCAAGCAAACCCGCGCAGTCGCAACTCACCTCAGCCGGGCGAGCGCCTCGTTGATGGCGGCCTGGTCGAACCGGGCGGGTTGGAAGTCGTCCGCTGATTCCAGGCCCAGCCACTCCAGCCGTTCCTGATGTTCCGGGTGCTCCGGATCGGCGAGCACCTCGATCAGCTCCTCGTAACCCCAGACGCCGCCAGAGTCCTCCGACGGGGCCGCCCGGCGGCCGCCCGTACACCGGGGATAGCTCACCTGTTCGCGGTCGAGCACGTCCTCGACGACGACCTCGTGGAGCCAGTTGTCCCCGAAGTCGTAGAGGTATTTGAACCGCTCCCGGGCGGCCGGTGCCACCTGTTCCAGAGTCACCGGAACTTCGGAGCGATGCTCCAGCTCGCGGTCGGCGACTCCGAATTCGCCGTACGGGGTCTGGAAGACGTGGAGGTGGCTGTCGTCCCAGCCGAACGCCACCTGGATGATGCGGTGCAGGCGGGCGAGCGTGGTGTCGGCCGGCACTTCGAGGCGTCGCCAGATCGGCGGTTTCGCTCCCTGCAGGCCCACCTTGATCCGATAGATCGGCGCCGGGCCGTCGGCCTTCTTTCGTTTCGGCTTCGGCGGCAGCTTCGCCTGGCCCTGCCGCTTGAGCCGGTTGTTCTCGTACTGATGCGCCATGCCGGTGATCTGTTTGATCGACCCCAGCAGGGAAAGATCGTCGGCGCCGTGGCGGGCCGGCGGACGGGACGGCTCGGGCAGGGTCCGCATTCGCGAGCGGAGGAGTTCCGCGACGACGTCGTAGTCGGGTTCGTCGTCGTCGGATTCCTCCGGCGGCGGGCCGCCGTCCTCCGAGTCGTGCACCGCCCGGGCGTCGAGCGCCCGCTCGACCTCCCAGCGGAAGTCTTCGGCCGCGAGGTCCTCGCTCACGACCTGGAGATTTTCCTTCTTCGCCTCCTGCGGGATCCGGGCGATGAATTCGTCCAGGATCTCGCCCGGCACCAGCTGGATGTCGATCGCGGCGTGGCAGTCGGGATGGTCGACCCGCACGACGAAAGCGTGTGCGCGCCCGGCCCGTTGGAACGAGCACGTCAGCATCGAGGCGACGCCGTCCTCGAAGCGGAAGGCACGGAACCGGCCGCCGGTCAGCGGCTCCCGCGCGGCGGCCGCCCATGCCGGTTCCGGTACCCCGGCCTGGACCAGCCGGTCGATCGCCCCGGCGGTCGCCGGAGAACGGTGAACGGTGTCGAGCGCCAGCAGCAGGGCGAACGCCTCCCGGGTGGCCATGGCGGCCAGCGTGGGCACGATCTGTTCGGCGAGCGCCTCGTCGAATCCTTCGCCGGCGATGCTCCCCGCCGCGAGAAACATCGCCGCGAGCAGCTCCGGCTCGATCGGATCGTCCTCGGTGGCCAGTTCTCCGGCCGCCACCAGGAGGTCGTCGACCATCGCACTCGGGTCGAACTCCTCACCGGTGCAGGCCGGGCAGTCACACGGCTCCGGCTCGACGGCCGGAACGGCCCGCAGCACCCGCGGCCCGCCCCGATCTCGGGACTTGGCACCTTTGCGACGACGACTGACCGGACTCATCCCGCCATCTTGCCGCATCGCCCGGATCTACCCGCGACCGTCCTCACCCGTCAGGTAGGGCTTCAGCCTTGGACGCGCTCGGGCCGGTGGGCGCCGGGCTCTCGGGGCTTTCGCTGCTTGGGGATCTTCGGGGTGACGACGACCGGCGCGCCGCCGTGGCCGATGCCGGCGTAGATGGCGGGCCGGGTCGCGCGGAGCATCGCCGCGTGCAGGAGGCCGATCAGGGCGACCGCGCCGAGCGTGCCCGGCACGATCCAGATCAGGTTGTCCGACGGGCGGACGCTCAGCAGAGCCGGCAGGTTGCGGAAGGCCAGGTAGCACAGCACCCCGAGGGACACCGTGGACAGGACGGGCGCGATAAAGCGGGCTCCGACGCCCTCGGCCTTGGCGTTCGGGACGCGGTTGAGGTGCAGCAGGGCGGCGAGCGAGGTCGCCAGCAGCAGAACCAGGACACCGAGGCCGCCGAGGGCGGCGAGGCGGCGGGCGAGAACGCCGGGTGCGTCGACGCCGGCCAGGACCGCGGCGCCGAGCGCCGCGCCGGTGAGAACGGTCTGGGTGAGGGCGGCGGCGCGCGGTGCGGACGTACGCCGTGGCGCCCGGCCGAGCACACGCGGGAAGATCTGTTCGCGGCCGAGGGCGAAGAAGTAGCGCGAGATCGTCGCCTGCAGCGCGACCATGGCCCCCAGCAGCCCGGTCACCACCACGACCCGGCCCATCGTGACCGCCCACGGGGCGAGCCGGGCCGACGCCAGGTCGAACACCATCTCCGAGCCGCGGGTGTCGGCCAGCACGCCGACCCGGTCCGGGCCCGCTGCGACCGCGAGCGCCCAGGCCGGCACCGCCACGAGCAGCGCGAAGCAGATGACCACGGCGTACGTCGCCCGGCCCGCGTCCCGGCGCGGCCGGGTCGTCTCCTCGGCGTAGACCCCGGTGGTCTCGAAACCGACGAAGGCGAGCGCGCCGAACGCCAGCAGCAGGCCGAGCACCGGGCGGTCGATCGCCGACGGGTGCCCGGGCAGGATCGCCGCCCGGCTGAGGTGGTCGCCGGCCGGGTGGATGATGTCGGCCGCGGCGAAGCCGGAGAGGACCGCGGCTTCCGCGACCACGATCAGGGTGAGCAGGACGCCGAGCACGACGACGCGTACGGTGCCGGCGATCGCGACCAGAAACCAGCAGGCGGCGGCGACCTCCCACCACAGCGCGTGTACGCCGAACCAGTTCCCGATCAGCGGGGCCGCCGCCGCCCCGGCCACGCCGTACAGGCCGGCCTGGAGTGCGGTGTAGGACAGCAGGGCGACCCAGGCCGCACCGAGTCCGGCCGGGCGGCCGAGGCCGCGGGCGACGTAGGCGTACATGGCACCGGCGAACGGGGCGCGGTCGGCCATCGCGGCGTAGCCGACCGAGAAGAGCAGGAGTACGACCGCGAGCGCGACGAAGGTGAGCGGAACGAGCGGGCCCCCGCCACGCGCGTAGGCGGCGGGGACCACGGTGATCAGGACGGCCAGGGGCGCGGTCGCGCCGAGCGCCGAGGCGAGGACGGAGGCCGGACCTATCCGGTCGGCGGCGAGGGTCGGCGGTGAATCCTCGGCGTTGCCCACCGATCCATTGAGCTTGACGGACTACCGATCGACAACCCGGAGTGACCATTCACTCACTGATCGTGGACAAAGATGGCACAAACCCGCGCCTACCAGCTAAGGCTCGATGAGGATCTTTCGGCCCACGCCGGCTCGGAACTGGTCCAATGCCTCGGCGTACGAGCTCAGGGGGAACCGGTGACTGACGAAGATCGATGGGTCGAGTACGCCCGCGGCGAGCAGTTCGCCGGCTCGGTCGAAGCTGTGCAGCACCGCCATCGAACCGGTGATGGTGATCTCGCGGCGATAGATCTCGTACGGCTCGATCGCCACCCGCGCGTCGTAGTTGGCCACCCCGAACTGGAGAAAGGTCCCGCCCCGGCCGACGCGCCGGAGACCGTCTCGAATGGCGGCTTCCACGCCCGTACAGTCGATGACCACGTCGAAACCTCGCGGCGCGTCGATCTCCTCGGCCGAAGTCACGGCCGCGGAGCAGCCGATCCGGCGTGCCGTCGCGAGTCGCTCCGGGTTGAGATCCACAACGGATACCGACTCCGCGCCCGCCCGCTTGGCCAGCGAGAGCATCATCAGGCCCATCGTGCCCGAGCCGTAGATCAGATAGGTCGAGGCCAGGGCCCGGGGCAGCACGTCGAAACCGCGGACCGCGCAGGAGAGCGGCTCGATGAGAGCCGCGTCCCGCGCCGCCAGATGACCGGGCAGCCGGAACAGGTTGGCCATCGGGGCGGCGACGTATTCCGCCGCCGCCCCGGCGGCCGTCACCCCGATCGCGGCCCAGTTCTCGCACTGGTTGCCCCGCGCCCGCTTGCAGTAGTAGCAGTGTCCGCAGTAGAGAGACGGGTCGACCGCCACCTGGTCGCCGACCGCGTAGCCGCTGACCCCCGAGCCGACCGCGACGATCTCGCCGGCGAACTCGTGGCCCGGCACGATCGGATAGGCCGGGGCGAACTCGCCGTCCATGATGTGCAGGTCGGTGCCGCAGATCCCGGTCGCGGCCGGCCGGACCAGCACCTCGGTGGGGCCGGGCGTCGGGTCCGGCACCTCTTCGATGGCGATCGTTCCCGGGGTGGTGACGACGGCTGCTTTCACTTGACGGCTCCCATCGAGAGGCCGCGAACCAGCTTGTTCTGCGCGACCCAGCCGGCGATCAGCACCGGCAGCGAGACGAGCGTCGCGGCCGCGCAGAGCTTGGCCAGGAACAGCCCTTCCGAGGTGATGAAGCCGACCAGGAAGATCGGCGCGGTGCCGGCGTTCGTCGCGGTCAGGTTAACCGCGAGGAAGAACTCGTTCCAGGCGAAAATGAAGCAGATCAGTGCGGTAGCCGCCAATCCCGGCGAAACGATCGGAAGGATGATCTTCCGGATCGAGGTCGTCAGCCCGGCGCCGTCCACCTCGCCCGCCTCGAGCACCTCGCGCGGCACCTCGAGCAGGAACGAGCGCATCATCCAGACCGCGAGCGGCAGGTTCATCGACGTGTAGAGGATGACCATGGTCCAGATGTTGTCGAGCATGTGCAGCTGCTTGGCCAGCAGATAGATCGGGAGCAGCGCGGCCACCGCGGGCATCATCTTGGTGCTGATGAAGAAGAACAGCGTGTCCGTCCACTTGCGAACCGGGCGGATCGACAGCGCGTAGGCGGCCGGGGTGGCGAACACGATCACCAGCACGGTCGAGAAGATCGCCGCCATCAGCGAGTTGAGCAGGAACGGCATGATGTTGCGGTCGAAGACCTCGTGGTAATGGGTCAGGGTCGGCTTGAAGACCCAGGTCGGCGGGTTGCTGGCGGCGTCCTGCTCCTGCTTGAAGCTGGTCAGCACCATCCAGATCACCGGGAACACGAAGACGATCCCGGCGACCCACGCGACGACTCCCCAGACGGTGTTGCTGAGGCGCTTGTTCATCGGCCCTCCTCCATCCGGAACAGGCTGGAGATGACCCGCAGGGCGAACGTGGCCACGATGATCGTCAGGACCACCACGACGACGCCGGCCGCGGACGCCTCGCCGTACTCGAACTTGCGGAACGTGGTCAGATAGATCTCGTACGGCAGGTTCGTCGTCGCCGAGCCGGGACCGCCCTGGGTGATGCTGAAGACCGCGTCGAACGTGTTGACCAGGTAGATCGAGCCGAGCAGGCCGCCCAGCTCCAGGTACTGCCGCAGGTGGGGCAGCGTCATCCGGCGGAAGATCTGGAACGCGTTGGCCCCGTCGACCCGGGCCGCCTCGAGGATCTCGGTCGACTGCGACTGCAGGCCGGCCAGCAGGATCAGCATCATGAACGGCGTCCACTGCCAGACCAGCGTCGTGATGACC
Organism: Actinoplanes sp.; assembly: GCA_036402935.1. Lineage (GTDB taxonomy): Bacteria > Actinomycetota > Actinomycetes > Mycobacteriales > Micromonosporaceae > Actinoplanes. The sequence continues at coordinate 1,956 of DASWRZ010000184.1, read as the reverse complement.
GCCGCCTTCGGATACGACGAGATCCAGTCGGTCTGACCGCCGAGCAACCCGTTGATCAGGCCGTACGCGGGGTTGAAAATCGCGTGCTTCCAGAGCAGCGCGGCCGCGATCGGCATCACCAGGAACGGCGTGATCAGCAGGGTGCGGACCACCGACCGCCCGAGGAACTTGCGGTCCAGGAGCAGGGCCAGGGCGAGCCCGATGATCATCGAGAAGATCACCGCGCCGGCGGTCAGCACCACCGTGTTGACCAGCGCCGCCCGCAGCCGGGAGTCGCTCAGCACGGTGCTGTAGTTGGAGAGCCCGATGAACTTGTGCTTGCCTGGCCGCAGGGCGTTCCAGCTCAGTGTGGACAGGTAGAGCGTGTAGAGGAACGGGATCTGCGTGACGACGACGGCGAAGATCAGTGCGGGCAGGAGTGGCGCCCGGCGTACCCAGCGTTCCTTAGCTGCGCCCTTGGTGGGCCGGACGGGCGGCTGGGTCCGCTCGTCCGGCCGGGCGACCATGGTGGTCATCGGGTGATCGGCTACTTATAGGCCTTGGCGACGGCCTCGGCCTGTTGCTGCCCGTCGTCGAGTGCCTTGTCGACCGTGGTGCTGCCGGCGATCGAGGCGCTGACCTCCTGCGACACCTTGGTGCCCAGGTCGGCGAACTCGGGGATGCCGACGTACTGGACGCCGAGCGCGGGCCGCGGCTGCAGTCCGGGGTTCTGCGGGTTGGCGTGCTCGATCGAGCCGAGCGTGACGTCGGCGAACGCCTTGGCCGAATCCTTGTACTGCGGGATGGCGTAGGTCGAGGTCCGCTTGCCGGACGGCACGCGGGACCAGCCGAGTTTGGTGCCGACCAGCTGCTCGTAGTCCTTGCTGGTCGCCCAGGAGATGAACTTCCAGGCGGCGTCGGCCTTCTTGGTGGTCTTCGGCATCACCCAGGACCAGGTCCAGAGCCAGCCGGAGTAGTCGGTCTTCTCGACCGGGGCGTAGACGTAGCCGACGTGGCCGGCGACCTTGCTCGCCTTCGGGTCCTCCAGGGTGCCGGCGGCCGACGTGGCGTCATACCACATCGCGGCCTTGCCCTGGCCGAACGTGTTCAGGCACTCGGTGAAGCCGGACTGCGGGGCACCGGACTCGCCGTACTTCTTGACCAGGTCGACGTAGAACTGGGTGGCCTGCTTGAACTCGGGCGCGTTGACCTTGGGCGTCCAGTCCTTCTCGAACCAGGTGCCGCCGTACGTGTTGACGACCGTCGTCAGCGGGGCGAACAGCTCACCCCAGCCGGGCAGGCCGCGCAGGCAGATGCCGGCCACACCCTTGCTCTTGTCGTTGAGCTTGGCCGCGAAACCGGCGACCTGGTCCCAGGTCGGGTGCTCGGGCATGGTGAGGCCCTTGGCGGCGAAGAGGTCCTTGTTGTACATGAGGAAGGACGACTCGCCGTAGAACGGTGCGCCGTACATCTTGCCGTCGTCGCCGGTCAGCGCGGCCACCATCGGTTTGAGCAGGTCACCGGTGTCGTAACCGGCGTCGGCGTTGGCCCGGTCGGACAGCTGCTGGAGCCAGCCGTTCTTGGCCCAGATCGGCACCTCGTACGCGCCCACGGTGGCCACGTCGTACTGGCCGCCCTGGTTGGCCACGTCCTGGGTGACCTTGTCGCGCAGTTCGTTCTCCGGAAGGATCGTGAACTTGACCTTGATCCCGGTCTGTTTGGTGAAGTTGTCGGCGGTCAGCTTCTGGATGTCCTCCATCTGCGGGTTGCCGACCATCAGCGCGGTGATGGTGTTGTCGTCCGAGCCGCCGGAGCCGGAGCCGGTCGACCCGGCGCCGGAACAGCCCGCGGTCAGCAGGAGCAGACCGGCGGCCAGGAAAGCCAATTTTTTGGGCATGGTGGAACCTCCGTTTTATGGAAAACGGCGAATGAGTGGGGTGCGGGAGTGGTTAGACCCGGATAACCTGAGGCCCGAGC
>DASWRZ010000183.1:0-21298 GCA_036402935.1 Actinoplanes sp. | reverse complement strand
GCCGTCAAATCAGACCGACCCTGATACCCCCGAGCCACCCCGACACCCGCAACATAAAGCTCACCCTGCACACCACGCGGCACCACACCCAACCGCTCATCCAACACGAACACCCGCGTATTCCCGACCGGCCACCCGATCACCACCCCAGCCCCCACCTCAACCGGAGCCATCGTCGACCAGATCGTCGTCTCCGTCGGGCCGTACCAATTGCCCACCTCAGCCGCCTGATCAGCCAAGGATTCGGCCAACCGCGAGGGCAAGGCTTCACCGCCGACGACTACACGCAAGCCTTTCGCCGCATCCGGCTGGTGTGACAGCAACATCTGCCAGAAGGCCGGTGTCGCCTGCACCACGGAAATCGCGTTGCGGCGCAAGGACTCCACCAACGCGGCCGGATCGGTGACGGTGTCCCGGCCGGCGAGCACCACCGCCGCACCGGAGATCAGCGGCAGGTACAGCTCAAGCCCGGCGATGTCGAACGACACCGTCGTCACCGCGAGCCATCGGTCCGCGGGCGACAACGGCAGCCGACGGCCCGACGTGGCCAGGAAGTTCGCCAGCGCGGCGTGGGAAATGGCCACGCCCTTGGGGTTTCCGGTCGAACCCGAGGTGTAGATGACGTACGCGAGGCTCTCCGGCGTGATGCGCACGGCCGGCGCCGTCTCCGCGCCGCCGGCGGCGTTCGCGACGGCCAGCAGCTCGGGGTCCAGCACCAGCGTCGGGCGGGCGTCCGACAGGATGTGATCGATCCGGGAATGCGGGTGGTCCGGGTCGATCGGGATGTAGGCCGCGCCGGACTTCAGCACCGCGAGCAGCGCGACCACGAGCTCGGCGGTCCGGGGCAAGCTGACCGCCACCAACGACTCCGGCCGCACACCGCGATCGATCAGCCAATGCGCCAGCCGGTTCGACCGAGTCTCCAGCTGGTGGTAGTTAAGCGATTCCTCCTCGGCGACGACGGCCAGCGCGTCCGGCGTCGCCCGCACCTTCCGACGAATCGCCGCCACCAGGCCGTCTTCCAGCGTCGGTTCGGCCGTGTCGTTGGCCGTGTGCAGCAGCCAGCGCTGCTCGTCCTCGGCCAGCACGTCGATGTCCGCGACGGTTACCGTCGGATCGCCGGCGACCCGCTCCAGGATGCGCACGAACCGCTCGACGATCTCGACGGCCGTGCCGTGGTCGAACAGCTCCGACGCGTACTCCAGCCGGCAGTGCGCCCGCCCGGTCGCGTCCGGGATGATGTTGAAGTACAGGTCGAACTTCGCGGTCTCGGTGCCCACCGGAATCGGCGTCACCCGCAGGCCCGGCATCTCGAACTGCGACCACACGAACTGCCAGGCCAGCATCACCTGGAACAGCGGCGGATAGGAGGTCGAACGCTCGACGTCGAGCAACTCCACCAGCCGTTCGAACGGGATGTCCTGGTTGTCGTAGGCGGCAAGGGACTTGCCGCGCACCTGGTCCAGCAGCCCCACGAAGGGCGGGTTGCCCGACAGGTCGGCCCGCAGCACCCAGGTGTTGATGAAGAACCCGATCAGGTCGGCCAACGCCTCATCGGTGCGTCCCTCGATCGGGCTGCCGATCGTCACGTCGTCGCCGCCGCCCAGCTTCTGCAGCAGCACCGCGAGCGCGGCCTGGGCCAGCATCGGCACCGTGGCGCCCCGGTCGGCGGCCAGCTTGCCCAGGCGGGCCAACAGGTCCGGGGCCAGCTCGAAGGACACGTGGCTGCCACGGTGGCCGGCGTGCGTCGGCCGGGGCCGGTCCAGCGGCAGCGCCATCGGCTGCGGCATCCCGGCCAGTTCCCGCCGCCAGTACTCCAGCTGCGGGGCGGCGATGCTCTCCGGGTCGGTCTCGTTGCCGAGCAGTTGCTGCTGCCACAGCGTGTAGTCCTTGTACTGCACGGGAAGCGGCGCCCACACCGGCGCGCTCCCGGCGCGGCGGGCCGAGTACGCCGACACCAGGTTGTCGAGGAACGGCGCGATCGAGGCCCCGTCCGCCGCGATGTGGTGGAACACGAACATCAGCACGTTGTCCTGCGCGGCGATCCGGAAGACGTGCGTGCGCAAGGGAAGTTCCGCACTGAGGTCGAACCGCTCGCACGCCGACTCGTGCATGACCGCGTCCAGGCCGGACTCGTCGGTGTCGACCACCCGGAACGGGACGACAGCCTCGGTCGGGCTCAGGACCCGCTGCGCCGGCGTTCCGTCCGCGTCCTCCACGATCAGGGTCCGCAGACTCTCGTGCCTGGTCACCACGTCGACCACCGCCGCCCGCAGGGCCGAGGTGTCGAGCGGCCCCTCGAGGCGCAGCACGAACGGGACGTTGTAGGTCGCGGAGGGCCCTTCCAGGTGGTCGAGGAACCACAGCCGGCGCTGGGCGAAGGACAACGGGATCATCGACGCTCCTACGCGTTCATCTGTCGCAGTTGAGGCCGCTTCGACGTGGCCATCTCATCGATCAGGACCGCCAACTGGGCCACCGTCGGGTTGCCGAACACCGTCGTGACCTTGACGTCGACGTTGAACTCGCCGCGGATGCGGCCGATCAGCCGGGTGGCCAGCAGCGAGTGGCCGCCGCTGGCGAAGAAGTCGGCGTCGGTGCCGATCTCGTCCAGCCCGAGCAGCTCGGCGAACAGCCGGCAGAGGACTTCCTCGTTGTGGTTGGCGGGTTTGCGCCCGGTCGCGGCCTGGGTGTGGTCGGGCGCGGGCAGCGCCTTGCGGTCGACCTTGCCGCTGGCGGTCAGCGGCAGCTCGTCGAGGATCATCAGGTGGGCGGGGACCATGTACTCGGGCAGCTGCCGCTCCAAGTACGCGCGGACATCGCCGGTGAGCTGGGTCGGGCCGTGCCACTGGACGTCCACCGGACCGGCGGCGGCATGGGCCGTGCGGGCCCGGGTGGCGTACACCTGGCTCATGCCGGTGCCCTCGAGCTCCTGCGGTGTCTCCACCACGACCTGGAAGCCCTTGGCCGCCAACAGCTCCGTCACGATCGCGAGCCGGCCGTCGACGTCGTGCACCTCGGCCACGACCTGGCGGACGATCGGCCAGTGCACCGGCTCGATGCCCCGCAGGACGGCCAGCTCGCTCTTCTCCGCGTCAACCTTGAGCAGGTCCACGACGGCGAGCCCGTTGTCCCGGATCACCTGCGAGACGGTCCGCAGCTCCACGTCGACCTGGGTGCTGGCCAGCCGATCGGCCAGCATGTCGGCCAGCTGGTCGTCGGCCACGACCGGCGCGTCCCCGTCGTTGGCGATCACCCGCCGCAGCGTCTCCTGCTCCGTCGCCTCGTCGGCGAAACGCCCGGACATCAACGACATCTCGGGGTAGTAGGTGAACTGGGCCCGGCCCGGGGCATCGGAGATGCCGCAGGTGGTCACGACGGCGTCGAGGCCGTGCAGTTCGGCGTTGATGCGGTAGAAGCCGGCCGACTCCGGCATCGGCTCACACGCGTACACCCGCACGTCACGGGCCATCGATCCGGCCCACAGCCCGAACATCCCGACGTGCCCGCCGACGTCGACGATGCACGCGCCGTCGTCGACGACCACGCCGCCGCGGGCGTACTCGCCGCGTTCGAAGATCTCGTCGTACAGGTAGGACATGTTCGACTTGTTGCGGCCCGCCACCGTCATCCCGTTCGGCAGCTCGTGCAGCGCGACATCGGCCAGCCGCCCGGCGGCGGTCAGCTCACGCAGCCGAGCCACCGCCGGCGCCGCCTCGGGGTCCACCACCAGGTAGCCGACCAGCTGCCGATCGCCGGTGGCGTCCTCACGGGCGACCACCACGGCCTGTCGGACGGCCGGATGGCGGGACATCGTGTTCTCGATCTCGCCCAGCTCGATACGGAAACCACGGATCTTCACCTGGAAGTCGGTCCGCCCCAGGTAGTCCAGCCGGCCGTCCCGGTCCCACCGCACCAGGTCGCCGGTGCGGTACATCCGCTCGCCCGGCGCACCGAAGGGGCACGCCACGAACCGGTTCGCAGTCAGCGCGGTCCGGCCGACGTAGTCCCGCGCGAGGCCGGTGCCGGCGAGGTACAGCTCGCCCGCGGCGCCGAGCGGGACCGGGCGCAGCGCCGGGTCCAGCACGTGCACCTGCGTGTTCCAGATCGGTCCGCCGATGGGCACCGGACCGGGGGCGTCCGGGACGCAGGCGTGGTAGGTGACGTCGACGGCGGCCTCGGTCGGCCCGTACAGGTTGTGCAGCTCGACGCCCGGCAGCGTGCGGGCGAAGGCGTTCGCGGTCTCCCGGGGGAGGGCCTCGCCGCTGGCGAACACCCGCCGGAGCGCGCCGGCGCACTGGCCGGCGGCCGGCTCGGCCAGGAAGACCTGCAGCATCGACGGCACGAAGTGGCAGGTGGTCACCGACTGCTCGCGGATCAGCCGCGCCAGGTAGGCCGGGTCCCGGTGCCCGTCGGGAGCCGCGACCACCAGCGCCGCGCCCTCCTGCAACGGCCAGAAGAACTCCCACACCGAGACGTCGAACGACGCCGGCGTCTTCTGCAGCACCCGGTCGTCGCCGGTGAGCCCGTACTCGTGCTGCATCCAGCGCAGCCGGTTCATGATCGACCGGTGCGAGACGCGCACTCCCTTGGGGCCGCCGGTCGAGCCGGAGGTGTAGATCACGTACGCGGCGTTGTCCGGCGACAGCGCGCGATCCGGGTCCACCGTCGGGTAACCGGACAGGTCCGGCAGCGCCGCGTCGATCACCAGCAGCGGCGCCGCGGTGTCGAACATGTGCCGCACGCGGTCCTCGGGCAGGTCGGTGCCCACCGGCAGATAGGCCGCACCCGCCTTGACCACGGCGTGGATGGCCACCACCAGGTCCACCGAGCGAGGCAGGCGCAGCGCGACAACCGTCTCGGCCCCCGCGCCGCGCTCGACCAGCCAGTGCGCCAACTGGTTGGCCCGGCCGTCGAGCTCCCGGTAGGTCAGCGTCTCCGACTCTCCGACCAGTGCGACGCCGTCGGGGGTCCGCTTGACCTGCGCGGCGAACGCGTCCGGCAGCGTCTCGGCCGATGTCGGACGAACCGGGCCGATCCCTTGCCGCGCCAACCACTCGCGCTCACCGTCGCCGAGCACGTCGATGGCGCTGACGGGCACCGTCGGGTCGACGAGCACCTGCTCCAGGACCCGGCTCAGCCGGGCGGCGATGGCCTCGGCGGCATCGCGGTCGTAGATGTCCTTCTGGTGGTCGATGGACAGCCGCAGGTACGGGTCGGCGGCGTTGAGGCTGAGCGGGTAGTGCGAGCCGGCGAACGGCTGGATGCTGTCGATCGTGAAGCCGGCCGACGAGTTCGCGTCGGTGATGCCGGCGTGGTCGATCGGGTAGTTCTCGAACGCGATGATGGTGTCGAACAGGGCGGGCAACCCGATGTCGCGCTGGATGTCGGCCAGACCGTAGTAGTGGTGGTCGAGCAGCGCGGTCTGCCGGGCCTGCAGCTCGGTGATCACCGCGCCGACGCTCTGCCCCGGCCGGCAGAACACCCGGATCGGAAGGCTGTTGATGAACAGGCCGATCATCTCGTCCGAACCGAGCAGGTCCGGCGGGCGACCGTTGACGGCCGCGCCGAACACCACGTCCTGCTTCCCGGTCAGCGTCGACAGGACGATCGCCCACGCGCCCTGCAGCAGCGTGTTCAGTGTGACCCCGAGCTCGGCGGCCCGGGCGGCCAGGCCGCGGCCCTTGTCGATCGACAGCGACACCTCGACCCGGCCGAGGCCGGCCGTCGCGCCCTCGATCGGCGTCGGCGGCGCGACCAGCGTCGGCTCGTCGAAGCCGGCCAGCTCGGCAACCCAGCGGGCGGCCGTCGCCTTGCGGTCCTGCGCCCCCAGCCAGGCCAGGTAGCCCCCGTAGCTGGGCACCGGGCGCGGGTCGTGCGGCTCGGCGTACAGCCGGCTCAGTTCCGCGATCACCAACGGCGACGACCAGCCGTCGAACAGCGTGTGGTGCGCGGTGACGACCAGATCCGAACGCCGCGGTCCGTGCGTGACCAGGGCCAGGCGCAGCAACGGCGGCCGGGTGGGATCGAACTGGTCGGCCCGGTCCTGCGCCAGCAGCCGCTCCAGCGCCGCGGCCCGCTCGGCCTCGTCGTAGCCGGTCGCGTCGATGTGCCGCCACGGCACTTCGACGTGGTCGGGCACGACCTGCACGGGATCGCCGCTGGCCGCCGTGACGAACGCGGAGCGCAGGTTCGGGTACCGGTCCAGCAGCGCCTGGCCGGCCATCCGCATCCGCTCCGGCGCCACCGGTCCGGACAGCTGCATCACGAACTGCATGTGGTAGACGTCGAAGGCGCCTTCGGCGACCGCCGCCTGGAACTGGATGCCGGCCTGGGCCGGGGGCACCGGCCACACGTCGGTCAGCCGGCCGTAGCGGGCCTCCCAGGTCTCGATCTCGTCCTGCCGCACCGTGACCAGCGGGGTGTCCGACGGGGTCAGGCCGCCGACGTCCGGGCGGGCGGCGTAGGCCGCCATCCCCGACAGCGTCCGGACCCAGAGCTCGGCCAGCTCGGCCGTCCGCTCGCGGGACAGCACCCCGGTGGGGAACATGAAGATCGCCTGCAGGCGGGTGCCGTCGGGGCCGTCGGTGGCGACCGCGTTGACCTCCAGCGCGGACAGCGCCGGCAGGTCCGGGTCGGGTTGCGGGATCAGCGCGGCCGTCCACGACGGCGACGGCCCCCAGCCCTCGGCGCGCAGGTGCTCCGGCACGTCGGTGTCGGAGATCCGGCCGAGGTAGTTGAAGCCGAGCTGCGGCGGCCGGTGGTCGGCGAGCTCGGCCGCGGTCTCGGGGTTCAGGTGTCGCAGCAGCCCGAATCCCATTCCCTTGTCCGGGATCCCGCGCAGCTGCTCCTTGACCAGCTTGATCGCCCGGCCGGCGGCGGGGCCGCCGGCCAGCACGTCGGCCAGCTCCGTCCCACGCACGTCGACCCGGGCCGGGTACATGCTGGTGAACCAGCCGACGGTCCGGGACAGGTCGGCGCCGGGGACGAAGTCCTCCTCGCGGCCGTGCCCCTCCAACCGGACCAGGGTCGAGCGGTCCGCGCCCTGCCACCGGCCGAGCGCCAATGCCAGCGCGGCCAGCAGCACGTCGGTCCCCGTGCCGTTGAACGCGGCCGGGAGCCTGGTCAGCACCGCCTCGGTGACCTCAGCCGGCAGCTCGACCCGGACGCTGTCCACAGTGGACATCACGTCCACCGCCGGGTCGAACATCCGGGTGCCCAGCGGCGGGTTCGGCCCGGCCAGCACGTTGCGCCAGAACGGCAGCTCCGCCGCGAGTTCCGGGGTCAGCGCCCGGCTGCCCAGCGCGGACGCCCAGCGACGGGCCGAGGTGCCCACCGGGGGCAGCTCGGCGGTCGTGCCGGACCGGACCTGCTGCCAGGCCTCGGCCAAGTCCGACATGAGGATGCGCCAGGAGACGCCGTCCACCACCAGATGGTGCAGCACCACGAGCAGCTTGCCGGCGCCCGACTCCGGGGCGAACCAGACGAAGCCGGCCATGACGCCGGCCTCCGGGTCGAGCCGCCCGGTCGCCGCGTCCAACTCGATCTTCGCCGCGTCCACCGTGGCCGGCTCGTCCCACCGGCCGTCGCAGGAGACCCGATGGATCAGGTCCGTCGCGCGGACGCTGCCCGGCTCGGGCACCACCATGCAGGGCTCGTCACCGGGCACCAGCCGCGCCCGCACCAGATCGTGGCGGTCGAGCACGGCATCCAGCGTCGCGGCGAGGCCGCTCAGTTCGATGCCGGCCGGCAGCTCCAGCACCATCGACATGGCGTAGCGGCTCGTCACGCCGTGCTCGAACACGTGTCGGGCCACCGGCGGCAACGGCAGCGACCCGATGCCGCCGCCCTCTTCCTCGGCGAGCACGGGCACCTGGTCGCCGCGGGTGGCGGCCACCTCGGCCAGCCGGGCCGCCGAGCGGCACTCGAAGATCTCCCGCGTGGTCAGGACCAGGCCACGGGCCCGCGCCCGGGCCACCACCTGGATCGATCGCAGGCTGTCCCCGCCCACCGCGAAGAAGTCGTCGTCGACGCCGACCCGCTCCACCCCGAGAACGTCCGCGTACGCCGCCGTGATGATCTTCTCGGTCTCCGTCCGCGGCGCCCGGTATGCCTCGCCCACGAACTCCGGTTCCGGCAGCGCGGCGCGGTCCACCTTCCCGGTCGGTCCGAGCGGCAACCGGCCGAGGACGACAAACGCCGACGGCACCATGTAGTCGGGCAGCCGCGCCGCCACGAACCTGCGCAGCTCGGCCGCCGTCACCCCGAACTGGAGGTCCACGGCGCCGATGCCGCCTTCGCCGTCATCACCGACGGCGCCTTCGCCGATCTGCACCACGTAGGCCACGAGCCGCCGCACGCCGCTGGGCTCCTGCCGGGCCACCACCACCGCCTGGGTGATCCCGGGGTGCAGCTCGCACACCGCCTCGACCTCGGCCGGTTCGATCCGGAACCCGCGGATCTTGGTCTGGGCGTCGACCCGGCCGACGCATTCGAGTTGACCGTGCGCGTTCTCCCGGGCCAGGTCGCCGGTGCGGTACATCCGCTCGCCGACGGGACCGAACGGGCTCGGGACGTACCGCTGCGCGGTCAGGGCCGGCCGGCCGTGATACCCGCGGCCGAGGCAGGCGCCCGCCACGTACAGCTCGCCGACCACACCCGGCGGTGCCGGAGCCAGCTCCGGGCCCAGCACATAGGCGCGCATGTTCCCCAGCGGAACCCCGATCGGCGCGACGTCACGCTCGACCAACGCCTCGGTCGCCGGCAGACAGAACGTGGTGGCGTAGAAGCTTTCGCTCTGCCCGTAGGAGTTGACGATCTGGGCCTCGGGCAGGGCCTCGCGCACCTGCCGCACGAGCCCGGCCGACAGCATGTCGCCGGCGAAGACCACCGCGCGCACGTTGGCCGACTTCGCCAGGCTGTCGACCAGCTCGCCGAGCACCGACGGGACGCCGCTGACCACGTGGCCGTCCCAGTCGCCCCGGTCGGCCAGCGCCAACGCGTTCGGCACCAGCTCGACCGTGCCGCCGGTGGACAGGGTGGACAGCAGTTCGAAGACCGAGACGTCGAAGTTCACCGAGGTGCCGCCCAGCATCGTCCAGCCGGGCTCGACATCCAGCCGCCGCACCAGCTCCCGCACCCCGTTCACCACGTTGCGATGGGTGATCGCCGCGCCCTTCGGCGTGCCCGTGGAGCCGGAGGTGTACATCACGTAGGCGAGGTTGTCCGGGGCCAACGGCGAGACCCGGTCCGCGTCGCCCGGCGCACCGTCCCGCGCGTCCCATTCCGCCCGGCGGTCGAGGTCGACGATCGAGATGTCGTGCGCCGACAGGGATTGCCACGTCTCGGCGTCGGTGACCGCGAACCGTGGCGCTGCTTCCGACAGCACACTTTCGGCGCGCGCGCCGAGGTACTGCGGATCCATCGGCAGGTAACCGGCGCCGGACTTGAGGATCCCGAGCAGGCCGGCGACCAGGTCCTCGGTGCGGGGCAACGCCAGCACCACCAGGTCCTCCGGCCCGGCGCCACGCCGGCGGAGCTCCCACGCCACGGCATTGGCCCGGTCGTCCAGCTCCCGGTAGGTCAGCGTCCGGTCGTCGCACACGATCGCCGGCGCGTCCGGGGTCTCGGCCACCTGGCGTTCGAACACCTGTGGGATCGTCAGCTCGGACAGCGGCGTGGCGCCGGTGTCGGCCTGGTCGAGCAGGCGGTCCCACTCGGCCGGGTCGAGCACGTCGATGCCGCCGATCCGCCGGTCCGGGTCGGCCACGAGCTGGCCGAGCACCCGGACGAACCGGCGCGCGATGCCCTCGACCGTGGCCGCGTCGAACAGGTCGGCGGTGTACTCCACCCGGCAGCCCGCGCCGCCGGAGCCGTCAGGGACCATGTTGAAGAACAGGTCGAACTTGGCTGTCCCGGTCTCCAGCGTCAGGTACTCGACCTCGACGCCGGCGAAGTCGAGCTGGCCGGGCGCCTCCTGCCAGGCGAACATGACCTGGAAGAACGGGTGGTAGGCGGTGGACCGGTCCGGGTTGAGCAGTTCCACCAGCCGCTCGAACGGGATGTCCTGGTTGTCGTACGCGGCCAGCGCGCGGTCCCGCACCCGCCGCAGCAGCCGGGCGTAGGTCGGGTTGCCGGACAGGTCGACCCGCAGCACCCACGTGTTGACGAAAAAGCCGACCAGGTCGCGCAGTTCTTCGTCGGTGCGGCCGGCGATCGGCGCGCCGATCGGCACGTCGTCGCCGCAGCCGAGGTGGTGCAGCAGCACCGCCAGTGCCGAATGCATGACCATCGACACCGTCGTGTCGTGTTCGGCGGCCAACTTCACCACGCCGGCCAGCAGGTCACGGTCGACCGAGAACTCGACCAGCCCGCCTCGGGAGCTCATTGCCCGGGGGCGCGGGCGATCCGTCGGCAGGGCCAGCGGCTGCGCCATGTCGGCCAGGGCCTCGCGCCAGTACGCCAACTGCCGGGACGCCACACTGTCCGGATCGGACTCGTCACCCAGAACGTCCCGTTGCCACAGGGTGTAGTCCGCGTACTGCACCGGCAGCGGCTCCCACGCCGGGGCCCGCCCGGCCCGCCGCGCCGCGTACGCCGTGGTGAGGTCGCGCAGCAGCGGCCCGAAGGACTCACCGTCCAGGGCGATGTGGTGCACGACCAGCACCAGTGTGTGCTCCGACGGCCCGGACCGCACCAGCGTCGCGCGGATCGGCGCGTCCGCGGCCAGGTCGAAGACGTCGGTGGCGGCTTCGTCGATCACCGCCGCCCGCTGCTCCGGCGAGACGTCGACGACCGGCAGCACGAACGACTCGTGACCGGACGACCGCACCTGCTGGTACGGGACGCCGCCGGAGTCCTCGATGATCACCGTGCGCAGGACCTCGTGCCGATCGACGACATCGCGCAGCGCCGCCTCCAGCGCGGCCACGCTCAGCTCACCGGTCAGCCGCAGACCGAGCGCACCGTTGTAGGTCGCTGACGGGCCTTCGAACCGATCCACGAACCACAGCCGACGCTGCGCGAACGACAACGGGATCATGCTGTCTCCAAATTCGGCGGAACCACCAGGGACGCGGCGGTACTCAGACCTGGTCGAGTACGGCCAGAAGGTCGGCGTTGTAGAAGTCGTCGAAGGAGCACGCGCCCGAGACCGTCGAGAAGTACCGGTCGATCAGCTCCTGGTGGCCGACCAGGCAGCGCAGCATCTCCAAACGCCCGGCGGGGTTCAGCTCGGCCATGTTGAGCACACCCTTGTACAGATTGAGGAAACTGTCCCTCAGGTCGCCCTCGTAGCGCTTCAACGCCGTGGTGAGCGCGGCGTCGTCGTGCAGGCCGTCCCCGATGTGCTCGACGAGCGACTGGGCCTGGACGAAGGCGTCGGTGATGCCACGGGCGGTGATGGAGTCCTTGTGGTGCACCGCGTCGCCGACCAGTGCCCACCCGGGTCCGTGGGCTTCCCGGAAGAAGTTCTCCTGGTGCCCGGTGCCGTAGAGCTGCTCCTCACGTGTGCCCGCCGACATCCGGTCGTACAGCTCGGGCGCGGTCGTGCGGAGCGCTTCGAGGTAGGCGGGTTCCACCGCGCTGCGCACGGTGTCGTACTCGCTCTGCGGGAAGTAGGTCATGATCAGCGTGAGGTCGTCGTTGGTCGGGACGGCGGCGACCCAGCGGCCGGGGCGGTCGTACAGCTCGAAATGGGCCGGCACACCGGACCAGTAGCTGTAGTAGGTGCACGTCATCCGCGGGTCTTCGATCACGTTGCGCGCGCCGACCTTGCTGGCCACCAGCGATCGCATGCCGTCCGCGCCGACGACCAGCCGCGCCCGTTCCGTCGTCTCGGTCCCGGCCGGCGTCCGGTACCGCACCCCGGCCACCCGGTCGTTCTCGAACACCAGGTCGGTGACGGCGCAGGACTCCCGGAACTCCACACCGGCGGCCACCGCGGCGCGCGCGAGGATCGGGTCGAGCACGAACCGCCTCGGCGCATAGGTCGTCCGGTATCCGTCGACCGCGAGGGAGAAGCCGTCCAGCCGGATGCCCGGCCCCTGGTAGCTCTCCTGGTTGATCGGCTGGCAGCCCGCGTCCACCAGGTCGTCGAGCACCCCCCACCGGCCAAGCAACGCCACCCCCGGCTGGTGGAGGTAGTGCGAGGAGAGCTTGTCCCGCGGGAACTTCGCCTTTTCCAGAAGCAGGACGCGATAACCCTGTCGGGCCAACAACATGGCCGTCGGCGACCCGGCACAACGGGCGCCGATGACAATCACGTCGTACATGACGTTCCTCCTGCGCGACTACCTGGGTGTGCTGGCCGGTCCGGGAAATGCCCGGGGATTCAGGCGATGCGCCGGTCTGCGGCGTCGAGGATCTGGGTGACCCACTTCTCGACCGGCAGGCCGTGCGCGGCGGCGACCTTCGAGTACTTGTCGAGCTGGCCGGTGGACAGCTCGATGGTCAGCGTGGCGACCTGGCGCTGCCGCTCGTCGGCCCGCGCCGGCTCGGGCAGCTGGGTCACCGGCCGCGCCCCGTCGCCACCGGCCGCGGCGTCGGCGTCGTTCTCCTGCTCGGCCAGGCTGGCGCGGACGGCCCGGCGCAGTTCGTTGCGGGACCATCCCTGCTGATCCGCCTTGCGCAGCCAGTAGTCCTGCTCCGGCGGCGACATCCGGGCCACCTCGGCGTGGTGGGCGAAGCTGAGCCCGTCCCGGCGGCGGTGCTGCTCGAACCGACGGGCCACCCACGCGTAGTTGCGCAAGGTCTGGTAGTCCAGGCCGGTCCGGTCGATCGCCTCCCGGTAGCGCCGCCAGCTGTAGGCGGCCTCCCCGAAGATCAACCAGTCGGCCAGCCACCACGCCGACGAGTTGGCCAGCTCGCGCAGGCCGCTGCCGATCCGTTCCCAGGACTGCTCGGAGATGTCCTGAGAGAAGGTCATTCCGGCCTTCTGCACCGTGGCCTGTCGACCAACGAAGGACAGCACCGCATTGCCCTGGGCGGATCCGCCGACCCGCTCCATCTGGTGTCGGTTCGCGGTTTTCACCGATGCCCCCCACAACCTTGTCGTCGTACCGGGCAAATCGCCCGCGGCCGCCCGGATCGCCCCGGCCCGGCGGTCACCGGGCCTCCACCTCGGTCAGTCGGTTCATGTACTCCGCCGTCGCCTGCTGGCCGGGCGTGCCCTGTTCGGCGAAGTGCCGGCACACCCGGTCCCGGGTCCGGCCGGTCTGCTCCTGGCTGAGCTTGAACATCGCCTCGGCCTTGGTGACGGTGAACCGGAACGCGCCCACCGCGGGCAGGATCTGGCGGAAGTAGTCGATCGACCCGGACATGTCCCAGCCGTGGCCGAACTCCGCCTCCAGAATCCCGGCGGTGGACCGCACCACGGACAGCGTCTCCTCGGCCGAGTCGATCTTGTCGATCACGCCGCGCAGCTGTGCGGCGGTGTAGTTCCACGTCGGCGAGGCCGGGGTGAACCCGTAGATCGCCGGCGAGACGTAGGCGCCCGGACCCGTGAAGCTGAGCACCGCGGGCGTCCCCGACCGCAACGCCTTCCACTGCGGATTCGCCCGATTCATGTGGCCCAGCACCACCGCGCCGGTCAGTTCGGTCACGCCGTCGACGACCGGCAGCACGTCCGGAATGACCGGCAGGTGCGTTCCGTACGGCCCGTCCGCCTCGGCGCCGTTGGTCATGAGCAACGCCAACGGGTTGCGGCGCATCAGATCAACGATCCACTGCGCGTCGGATTTCCGATACATGGCAGGAACGAACATCGCGATTCACCCTCCCCCGAAGAACGCGGCCGACGGTCAGTCGGCCGCCGCCATGGCCTTGCGCAGGCTGGCCGGACGCATGTCGGTCCAGTGCTGCTCGACGTACTCGAGACATTCCGCCCTTGCCGCCTCGCCGAAGACGACGCGCCAGCCGGCCGGCACCTTGGCGAACACCGGCCAGAGCGAGTGCTGCTCCTCGTCGTTGACCACGACGTAGAAGCGGCCGTCTTCGTCGTCGAATGGGTTCGTGCTCAACTGGCACCGTCCTTCATCATCACAGAAACCGGGATCAAACCACCATGATCGGGCCGGCAACCGCGCATCCCGCGCATTCTCCCGATCGGCGGTGTCCTGTCGACAGGACACCTTCAAGATCCACACCGGCCCCGGAGCTGCCGCAACCATACGATTGGATCGCTGATGCCACAAGGGTGAACGGATCGCCGATTGAGACATCGTCGAATACGGCTCCAAAACCGAGGCCGTCGTGTAATCATGGCCGGGCCATCCTCACATTTGGGTTCTGTCGGATCTCCTTCAGAGATGACGATGCCGGAGGAAAGGAACTCCCAATGGACGCACTGGCCGAAGCCGTACTCGAGGGCGCCTCACCGGAAGAACTGGCGCGCCAGGAACTGCCCGCCGAATACCTGGCCTCCTATCTGCACGCCGAGGACGCCGGCATGTTCGCCGGCGTCAAGGACAAGGACGTGCGCCGCTCGCTGCGGGTCGGCCACGTGCCGATGCCGGAGCTGGCCCCGGACGAGGCCCTGGTCGCGGTCATGGCCAGCTCGGTCAACTACAACACCGTCTGGTCGGCGATGTTCGAACCGCTGCCCACCTTCAACTTCCTGCGCCGGTACGCCCGCCAGGGCGGGTTCGCCGCCCGGCACGACCAGCCGCACCATGTGCTCGGCTCCGACGCCGCCGGCGTGGTCGTGCGGGTCGGATCGGGGGTGCGGCACGTGCGGATCGGCGATCACGTGGTCGTCGGGACGGCCTACGCCGACGACCAGGAGCCGGCGACGCACGCCGACGCGATGCTCAGCGGCGAGACGCGGGCCTGGGGTTACGAGACCAACTTCGGCGGCCTCGGCCACTACGCGGTGGTGCGGGTCAACCAGCTGATCCGCAAGCCCGCCCACCTGACCTGGGAGGAAGCCGCGTCGGTGCCCCTGTGCGGCGGCACCGCGTACCGGATGCTGGTCAGCGAGCGCGGCGCGCGCTTCAAGCAGGGCGACATCGTGCTGATCTGGGGTGCGACCGGCGGTCTCGGCGCGTACGCGGTGCAGCTGGTGAAGAACGGCGGTGGCGTGCCGGTCGGCGTGGTCAGCTCCGAGGAGAAGGCCGCCATGCTGCGCCGACTGGGCTGCGACGTCGTCGTCAACCGCACCGACATCGGCCTCGGCGCTCCCCCGTCCAGCCCGGAGGAGACCGTCGAACTGGGCAAACGGCTCGGTCGACAGATCCGGGCGGAGGTCGGCGAGGACCCGCACGTGGTCTTCGACTACGTCGGCGCCGCCACCTTCGGCATCTCGGTGTTCGCGGTGCGCCGGGGCGGCTCGGTGGTCACCTGCGGTTCCAGCAGCGGTTACCAGCACCAGTACGACAACCGCTACCTGTGGATGAACCTCAAGCGGATCATCGGCAGCCACGGGGCCAACCTGCAGGAGCAGACCGAGACCAACCGTCTGGTGGAGCTGGGCATGCTGATGCCGGCGCTGTCCACCGCGTACCCGCTCGACGAGGTCGGCGAGGCCGTCCGGCTGGTGCAGACCAACCAGCACACCGGGAAGGTCGGCGTCCTCTGCATGGCGCCGAAGCCCGGGCTCGGCGTCACCGACTCCGCGTTGCGCGACCGAATCGGCGCGGACCGGATCGCCCCGTTGTGGAACTCCACCCCGCCGGCCTTGACCCCGCGCCCGGCCGCGGTCGCCGGCTGAGGACTTTCAACTGGCCGACGCCACCAATCGCGCCATGAACGAAAGAGTCCCGTCTAAGCGGAGCCAAGTGCCTGGCCAAGTCACCGGGCTGCCGTTAAGGTCGACGACGAGACTTTCGACAGCCAGGGGGGTTGTTGTCGGTTGGAACATGACCAGCGCATTTGGGACTTCATGGGCACCTGGGGGCAAGCCGTCGTCCGCATAGGGTGTGGTCATGGATCCAGCCTGAAATTCTCCAAGACAGGCGTTGGATCCGCTATCAGTTCTTCGCGGCTCCAAATACCGTCCGAGTGGCCGAGCCACCACCCTGGCCAGTGGTGGACATTCGACCATCGCGATGTCGCCGGTTTTCTGTCGTTCACACCCTCCCTACATGTCGTGAGGATCCTTCAGCACGTACCGAGGAGGGGGCGTACCATTGCCGAAGGAAGTGACAGATCACCGCACGGTCGGGTTTGACCGATCCAGCTCGTCAGCCAGAGCGGCTCGCACGGATTCCGACCAGGTTCTCATGACCATCGTCGGCCTTTCCATTCCGCCCGAGCTGAGCTACGAGAGCTGGGAACGGGCCGGTCGAAAACTGTCCAGCATCGTCGATTCTTCCGCCTGGTGGCTCGGGGACTGGCTGGTGTACGGCAAGGCGAACTACGCCAATCGGTACAAGTACGCCATCCAGGCCGTCGGCCTGCGTTATCAGACATTGCGCAACTACGCCTGGGTCGCCCGGCGGTTCGAGATGAGTCGTCGGCGAGCCACGCTCACCTTCCAACATCACGCCGAGGTCGCCTCCCTGCCGGTCCAGGAACAGAACGAACTGCTCGACCAGGCCGAACGCCGGTCGTTGAGCACGAAGCAGTTGCGCGACATCACCCGGGACAGGCAGGGCGTCGAACCCGAAGTGGCGCCGGCGCAGACGGCGAGCTCCCGCATCGCGGTGCCCGAGAACCACGTCATCACCTGGCGCAAGGCCGCCGATCTGGTCGGCATGCCCTTCGACAGCTGGGTCCTGTCCAATCTCGACCGAATCGCCGAGCAGACACTGCACGAGGAACTCCGCGCCGACGCCTGACCCACCGCCGGCGGGCCAGGACGGCAGCAGCGAACCGCCAGGTGGCGCGGCCAGACAATCGCGGGATCGCCATGGTCGGCCGCGCCCCGTTCGGCCGCCCACAGCTCGCCCGTGGGCGGCGTTCGTCGGCGCTGTGAACATCGCCGACGCCGGTGTCAGAGGGGTGACAGGGGCATGACAGACCGAACAGCGATGGTGATCCCATGAAAGAGTCATCGACATCGGCGCCGAACCCGGCTGGCCGCCAGCCCGCGATTCGCGTGCACAACATCGAGAAGTCCTACAAGGACCTGCACGTCCTGCGGGGCGTGAATTTCGACGTGGCCCCCGGGAGCATCTTCGCTCTGCTCGGTTCGAACGGCGCCGGCAAGACCACCCTGGTCCGGATCCTGTCCACGTTGCTCAGGGCCGACGCCGGCACGGCCGTGGTGAACGGGTTCGACGTGGCGGCCGAGCCGCTGCGGGTGCGCGAGTCCATCAGCCTGACCGGACAGTTCGCCGCGGTCGACGAGATCCTGTCCGGCCGGGAGAACCTGATCATGGTCGCCCGGCTGCGGCACCTCAAGCGGCCCGGCCAGGTCGCCGACGAGCTGCTCGAACGCTTCAACCTGACCGAGGCCGGGTCGCGGCGGGTGGCGACGTACTCGGGCGGCATGCGCCGTCGCCTGGACATCGCCATGAGCCTGATCGGGCAGCCGAAGATCATCTTCCTGGACGAGCCGACCACCGGCCTCGACCCGGAGGCGCGCATCGACGTCTGGAACGTCGTCGCGGAACTGGCCAAGCAGGGGACCACGGTGCTGCTCACCACGCAGTACCTGGAAGAGGCCGAGCATCTCGCGGACCGGATCGCCATTCTCCACCAGGGGCGCATCATCGCGAACGGCACTCTCGCCGAGCTGAAGCAACTGCTTCCGCCGGCGACCGTCGAGTACGTCGAGAAACAACCGAGCCTCGAAGACATCTTCCTTGCGCTCGTCGGTAAGGACACCAGCGGCGAGAAGAGCGGAGCCCGGTCGTGAGCACACACTTCGTTTCGGACGCGAACGTCCTGCTCGGTCGTTCCATGCGGCACGTCGCGCGCAGCGCGGACACGATCGTCACGACGGCGATCACGCCGCTCGCCATCATGCTCCTGATGGTGTACGTGTTCGGCGGGGCCATCAAGGCCGGCACCGACAACTACGTCAACTACCTGCTGCCCGGCGTCATGCTCATCGCGATCGCGACCGGCGTCGCCTACACCGCCGCTCGACTGTTCTCGGACATGAAAAGCGGTATCTTCGAACGGTTCCACTCCATGCCGATCGCGCGGTCGTCGGTGTTGTGGGCCCACGTGCTGACCTCGCTGGTCGCCAACGCGCTCTCGGTCGTCATCATCGTGTTGGTGGGCCTGCTGATCGGGTTCCGCTCGTCGGCCGGCCCGCTGGCCTGGCTGGCCGTCATCGGCATCCTGGCTCTATTCACGTTGGCCCTCACGTGGCTGGCCGTCATCGCCGGCCTGACCGCGAAGTCGGTGGAAGGCTCCGCGGGATTCTCCTTCCCACTGATCTTCCTGCCATTCATCAGCTCGGCCTTCGTGCCCACCAGCACGATGCCGACCGTGGTCCGGGTCTTCGCCGAGAACCAGCCGGTCACCTCGATCGTCAACACGATCCAGAACCTGCTGGCGCAGCGGCCGGTCGGTTCCGACATCTGGATCGCGCTGGCCTGGTGCGGCGGCTTTCTCGTACTGGCATACGCCATCGCGATGACCATCTATCGGCGCAAGATCAGCTGAAGTCTCCCCGATGAATGTCCGGTGGCGCCGATCAGACACGCACCGGGTCCGGGACCTTCGGACCGGATCGATCACAAGGAGTCAAACGTGCGGCTAATCGGCAAAACCGCCATCATCACCGGCGCGGCACGGGGCATCGGCCGGGCGTGTGCGGTCGCGTTCGCAAGGGAGGGCGCCAGTCTCGTGCTGGTCGATCTCGCCGCCGACCTACCGGGTGTCCCGTACCCGCTCGGCTCGGCCAGTCAGCTCGCACACACCGCCGACCTGTGCCGGGAACACGGCGCGATCGTGTTGACGACCAAGGCCGACATCCGCGAGTCGGCGGACGTCACAGCGGTGGCCGAACTGGCCCGCGAGCGGTTCGGCGAAATCGACGTGCTGGTGAACAACGCCGGCATCGCCGCGCCCTCGGGAAAACCGGCACACGAGATAACCGAGGACGAATGGCAGCTCATGCTCGACGTCGATCTGTCGGGCGCCTGGCGGATGACGCGGTCGATAGCGGCCATGATGACCGCCAGACGGGCCGGCAGCATCATCAACGTGTCGTCCACCGCCGGTCTGGTGGGCTACCGCAACTTCGCCGGATACGTGGTGGCCAAACACGGCCTCGTCGGGCTCACCCGGGCGACCGCCCTGGACTACGCCCCCATGCGGGTGCGGGTCAACGCGCTGTGTCCGGGCTCGGTGCGGGACTCGGCCTGGGTGGAGGGGCGGATGCTCTCCGAGATCGCCAAGGCCCTGGACGTGCCGGTCAGCGAGCACGAGAACACGTTCGTCCAGGCGCAGCCGATGAACGCGCTCATCGAGCCGGAGGACGTCGCCGCCGCGGCGGTCTGGCTGGCCTCGGACGAGTCCCGCCAGGTCACCGGTTCGGTGATGGCAGTCGACGGCGGGTTCACGGTCCGATGAGCGCCACCGACCTGGCCTGGCGCCACGCCATCAACGTCCGCCTCACCGGCCCCGTCGATCCGGCGGCGTTGGCCGCGAGGTACGCGGCGATCGTCCGCCGGCACGGCGATCTCGATCTGCCGGCGACACTGTGGATCGATCGGGTGCCGGCCACGGTCGCGGACCGTCGACTGGCCGCCGAGCTCGATCTCCCGGTGCCCCAAGGGTTACGGGCGGCATTGCTGATCGGGGACGATCACTGCGACCTCGTTCTCGCCGCCGACCGCGCCGTCGCCGGCCGTCGTGATCTCGACCAGCTCGCGGCGGCCGTGGCCGACGGTGTCGGACCGGGTCCGGAGTGGACGCGGCGTCCGGCGGTGGACATCTGCACGGCCGAACCGGGATGGGGTCTCGGTGGGTCGGTTCGCGCAACCGGCACCATCGAGCTCGGCCCGTGGGCGCAAGCGGCGGAGCCGGCCACCTGGCTGGCCGCGCTGGCCGTCGTCCTGGCCCGCTACGGGGACGACAACGCCATGGCCGCCGTGCTCGACACCGTGACCGTCCGACCGGCGTCGGTCACCGGCGCGACCCTCGAGGAGTTGGTGGACCGGTTCCGATCGCCGACGACCACGGCGAACGGCCCCGTCTCGGTGGGGCTGGTGTTCGACACCGACCCACCGGCGACCGGCGACTACCGGGCTTGGTTCTCCCTCCTGTTCCCCCTCACCATCGGGGTCGGCCGAGCGCGGTTGACCTACGAGCACGGGACGAGAGTCGGTTCGGACATGGCGGCCCAGTTCGTCCGCCACCTCGCCCGGGTCCACCACCAGGTCGTCACCTCGCCGCAGCTCCGGGCCGACGACGTCGACCTGTTCGACGACGCGGAACGACGGCGCATCATCGCCCTCGGCGACTCCGACGCCCTACCGGCCGATCATGCGCCGGCCCGGATCGAGGAGGTCTTCGCGGCGCGCGTCGCCGAGCAGCCGGAGGCGATTGCCCTGTGCTACCAACAGGAACGCGCCACCTACCGGGAACTCGACGCCGCGTCCACCCGGCTGGCCGGCGGTCTGCGGCGAATCGGTGTGCGCGCAGGGGATCGGGTCGGCATCTGCCTGGAGCGCTCGACCCATCTCGTGACGACGATGCTGGCCGTGCTCAAGGCCGGCTGTGTCTACGTCCCGATGGACCCGTCCTATCCGAGCGAGCGTCTCTCGTACATCACCACGGACGCCGGGCTGGACGTCGTCGTCACCACGCACGAGGAGTTCCCGGACGAGTCCGGTCTTCGACTCGTGCACCCGGACGAGCTGGCCGCTCAGGGTGATTCGCCGGCCGACCACGAGTCGCCGACCGTGCCCACCGATCCCGCCTACGTCATCTACACCTCCGGATCCACCGGCCGCCCCAAGGGCGTTGTCGTCCCCCACGCCAACGTGATCGCGCTGCTCGCCGCCACCCGCGACGACTTCGGCCTCGACACCGACGACGTGTGGACCCTGTTCCACTCCAGTGCCTTCGACTTCTCGGTGTGGGAGATCTGGGGCTGCCTGCTCACCGGCGGCCGGCTCGTGGTGGTGCCGTTCTGGACGTCCCGGTCGCCGGAGGAGTTCCACGACCTGCTCACCGCGGAGAACGTCACCGTCCTCAACCAGACGCCGTCCGCGTTCTCCCAACTGCTGGTGGTGGACCGGACGCGGGCCGAGTCGCTGGCGGTCCGGCTCGTGGTCTTCGGCGGGGAACCCCTGGACGCCCGGATGCTGCTGCCGTGGTTCGACCGGTATCCGGAGACCCGATGCCGCATGGTCAACATGTTCGGGATCACCGAGACCACCGTGCACGTCACCGCCCA
>DASWRZ010000182.1:0-13471 GCA_036402935.1 Actinoplanes sp. | reverse complement strand
CGCGCCGGGCTCGACTGTGGGGGCGCGCCGATCGTGACCCGCCGGCGGCCCGCTAACTCCCGTCAAATGACCGGGATCACCCTTCGACCGCAATCGCGGGCGATCGAAGAGCAATTCCGGGCGGATGGCCGCCCGGGCCGGTCGGAAAGACTGCAAACCATGGACCGACCCGCACTGATCGGCCGGGCCTCGGAGGTCGACGCCCTGCTCACCGCCACCCCGACGGTGCTGTCGGGCGAGGCCGGCATCGGCAAGAGCGCGGTGCTGGACGCGGTGGCGGCCCGGGCCCTCGATGACGGCCGGCGGGTGCTGCGGGCGACCGGCGTGCAGTTCGAGGCCGACGTGAGCTGGTCCGGTCTGCACCAGTTGCTGTTCCCGCTGCTCGAGGAGTTCCCGCTGCTCGGCGCCGCGCACCGGCACGCGCTGTGCACCGCGCTCGGCCTCGGCCGCGGCCCGGCACCCGACCGTCTGCTGCTCTGCAACGCGGTGCTGTTGCTGATCCGGCGGGTCGCGGCCGACCGGCCGGCACTGATGATCGTCGACGACCTGCCCTGGATCGACCGGGCCAGCGCGGCGGTGCTCGGCTTCGTCGCCCGGCGGCTCGACGGCAGCGACGCCGGGTTCCTGGGCGCCTCCCGGAGCGGGCCGGCCGGCGTCCTCACCGGGGATGGGCTGCCACGCCGTACGCTCCCTCCGCTCGACCGTGAGTCGGCCGCGGAGCTGCTGGCCCGCCGGTTTCCCGATGTTCCGCCGATGCTGCGGCTGCAGCTGCTGCACCAGGCGAACGGCAATCCCCTGGCCCTGATGCACCTGCCGGCCGTGCTGACGCGCGCCCCGCGGGGTGGGCTGCCGGGGCTGTTCGAGGAGCGGGTCGCCGCGCTGGCGCCGGCCGGCCGGGCGCCGCTGCTGCTGGCCGCGCTGGGCGGAGTCTCCGACCTGTCCCTGCTCCGCGGCACCCCGCTCGACGGCGCCGGTGACCCGCTGGATGCGGCCGAGCGGGCCGGACTGATCGGGCTCGACGGCGGCCTGACCTTCCGGCACCCACTGATCGCCGCCGCGGTCGTCGACCTGGCCACGGCCCGCGAACGGCGGCAGGCGCACGCCGCGCTCGCCACCATCCTCGCCGCCGACCCGGAACGCCGCGCCTGGCACCTCACCGAGGCCGCCTCCGGCCCGGACGAACCGGTCGCGTCCGAGCTGACCGTGGCCGCTCACCGCATGCTGCGACGCGGCGACGCGGCCGGCGCGGTCTCGACACTGACCCGGGCCGCCGACCTGAGCCCGGACCCCGCCGACCGCAGTCGGAGGCTGGCCGAGGCCGCGTACCTGGGCGCCGAGGCGGCCGGAGCCCTCGGCACCGCCTCCCAGCTGCTCGCCGCCGCCCGCCACACCGACCGCGCCGCGGGCGGATCACTGCACGCCGCCGCGGCGACCGTGCAACTCCTGCTCAACGGCGACGGTGACGTCGACACCGCGCACCGGCTGCTCGTCGCGGCGATCGAGGCGGGCGGGCACGGCTACGCCGCCGACGATCCGGCCCTGGTCGACGCCCTGCACATGCTGCTCCTGCTGTGCTGGTTCACCGGGCGCCCCGAGGCCTGGCAGCCGCTGCACACGGCGGTCGCCCGGCTGCGCCCGGCGCCGCCCGACCTGCTGCGTGCCACCGCGGCGATCTTCGGCGACCCGGCCCGGACCGGCGCGGCCGAGGTCGCCCGCCTCGACCGGGTGCTCGACACGATCGGCGACGACACCGATCCCGGCCTGGTCGTCCGGGCCGGCACGGCCGCGGTCTACGCCGACCGTCTCCCTCGCCTCCGCACGGCCAACCAGCGCCTGATCGCCCTCGGCCGCGCCGGCGCCGCGCCGGCCCGGCGCTACCTGGGCGCGATGATGAACCTCGGGCTCGACCACTACCTGAGCGGCCGCTGGGACGAGGCGGCCGACCTCGCCGCCGAGGGGCTGCGGGCCTGCGACGAGCACGGCTACCCGTTCTTCCGCTGGTACTTCGTCTACGAGGCGGCGCTGATCGCGGCCGTACGCGGGGAAAAGGACACCCGGACCGACGAGTTGATCCGCTGGGCGTCGGCCCGCGGGGCTCATGGGGCGGAACTGTTCGCCTACCACCCGCGCACGCTGGCGGCGATCGGGCAGCGCGACTACGAGAGCGCGTACCGCAACGCCACCCGCCTCACCCCGCCCGGCGAGCTCGCCGACCATGTGCCGCACGCGCTCTGGGTCTCGCTCGACCTGGTCGAGGCGGCCGTACACACCGGGCGCCGGGCCGAGGCGCTGGCCCATGTCGACGCGCTGCAACGGGCCGACCTGGACGCGGTGTCACCGCGGTTCGGCCTGCTCGCGGCCGGTGCGGCGGCGCTGGTCGCCGAGGGCGACGAGGCCCGGAAGCTGTTCGAGTCGGCGATCGCACGGCCGGGCGCCGGGCGCTGGCCGTTCCACCACGCGCGGATCCGGCTGGCCTACGGCGAACGCCTGCGCCGGGAGCGGGCCGCCGCCGACTCCCGCCGCGAGTTCACCCTGGCGTGCGAAACCTTCGATCGGCTCGGCGCCGGTCCCTGGCGGGACCGGGCGGCCGCGGAACTGCGGGCCACCGGGCAGACCCGGTCCCGCGAGACCGTACGCGGACCCGCCGCCCTCACCCCCCAGGAGCGGGAGATCGCCCGCCTGGCCGGCAGCGGCCTGACCAACAAGCAGATCGCCGAACGGCTGTTCCTCTCCCACCGGACGATCGGCGACCACCTGTACCGGATCTTTCCGAAGCTGGGCATAACCACCCGGGCGGCGCTACGGGACGCGCTGGCCGAGGGGCCCGTCATCTGACGGAACGTATCGTTGCCCCATGGACGGCCTGCCCTCCCGGCGCCTGCGGACCAGCGACAGCCTCGGCTGGGTGGCCCGCGCCGAGGTCTATCGCGACCCGCCGGTGGCCCCCGAGTTCAGCCGCCCGCCCAGCCGCGACCTGCTGGTGGTGATGGTGACCAGCGGCCGCTACCGGATCGAGAGCCGGGCCGGGCGCTCGTGGCGCGGGGCGAGCTTCCGGCCGGGCAGCCTCGGCATCACGGCACCGCAACGGCGTACGCGCCTGCGCTGGCGGGCCGAAGGGCCGCACCCGATGGAATCGCTGCATCTCACCCTGCCCGCGGGGTTGATCGCCGACACCCTGGAGGCCTTCGGGCACACGCCGGCGACGCTGCCGGACGCGCTCGGCCTCGACGACAGCTACGTGACCGCGACGGCGGGCGCACTCGCACAGGCCCTGCGGGCGGACGCGTCCGCGCTCTATGCCGACACGCTCGCCCAGAGCCTGGTCACGCACCTGGTGCACCGCTCGGTGCGGGCCGCCCGGCCGGTGCCGCTGGTGCCGCTCGACATCTCCCTGGTGATCGACTACATGCACGCCCACCTGGGCGAGGAGCTCGACCTCGACCGGCTGGCGGCGGTCGCCCCGACGAGCAAGTTCCACTTCGTGCGCGCGTTCGGGGCCGCGACCGGGCTGACCCCGCACCGCTACCTGACCATGCTGCGCATGCGCCGGGCGGCCGACCTGATCCGCACCAGCGACCTGAGCGTTCAGCAGGTAGCGTCGGCCTGCGGCTACCGCAGCGCGAGCCGGTTCGCGACCGCCTTCCGCCGCGAGCACGGGGTCACCCCGGGCCGGTTCCGTACGTCGCTGTGAGCAGGCCGTCACCGGCATGGTCGCCACCCTGGCCCTGATCGCCTGCCCGGCGGCGACCGACGGGCCGGTGGGTGGTCGCGGCCGCGCGGTCACGGCGGTCCTCGGCCTGGCCTCCCTCGGCGCGATCTTCGCGACCGACCAGCCGTCGTCGAGCGCGCACACCCGGCCGGCGCCCGGCTGGGAGCCGAAGCACCCGAAC
Source organism: Actinoplanes sp. (assembly GCA_036402935.1). GTDB lineage: Bacteria > Actinomycetota > Actinomycetes > Mycobacteriales > Micromonosporaceae > Actinoplanes. The sequence goes on along the minus strand of DASWRZ010000182.1, from coordinate 9,581 downwards.
CTCCTGACCGACCTGGAGAACATCCAGCCCCAGGGTCGGTCGTAGGCCACAGTGGATGAACTCGGCGAGGGTTCGCCCGTTTGATGACCGGGTGGCGCGGGACGGCGCCGCCCGGGAGATCGAGGGGCGAGCGAGATGGATGCCGGGCGAACGGTACGGCTGTCGAACACCGCGGTGGTGCTGGAGCTGGTCCTGAACTCCGGGCCGATCAGCGTGCGCGGCATCAGCGAAGAGGCCGGGCTGAGCAAGGTGACCACGCACGCGATCCTGCACGACCTGGTCGAACGGGATCTGGTCGAGGTCGCCCGGCACGACCACGCGAAACGCGGACCGGCTCCGGCTCTGTACGCGGCGCGCGCGGATACGGCGTACGCGATAAGCGCAAGCGTCGACGCGGAGGCCGCCGTGGCCGAATGTGTTGATCTGCTCGGCGTCAGCCGGGCCCGGGTGCGGATCAAGGGTGACGATCCGATCGACAGCGTGGTGCGGGCGATCCGGGAGGTCGAGCGGACGCCGGCCGAGACGATCGTGGTGGGGCTGCCCTACGGGCTCGCCGGCGGCGCCGAGCGGCTGAGGCGCGAGCTCGGCCGGCCGGTCGACGTCCGGAGCAACGTCGAACTGGCCTGCCGCCAGGAGGCGGCGGCGCAGGAGGCGAAAACCTTCGTGTACGCGAGCCTCGAACCGGAGCCGGCGGTGGCCGCGGTGGCGTCCGGGCGCATCTACACCGGCCCGACCCGTCTGCTCGCCGGGGCGACACTGGCCGAGGTGGTGGCCACGACGTGTGCGGTGTTCGAAACGCCGCTGGTCGTCGGGGACCTCGGGGTGGCCGGCCGCGCCGGGGCGCACCCGGCGGCCCGCGGGGCCCGCGCTCTCGCGCTGAGCCGGCTGCGAAAGTCGGTAATCAGTAAATTTCCCTCGATGGCCGGTCCGCACTCCGGTGTCGCGGTGGGCTGAGAAAACACCCGCGGCCGGTACGCTCGGGCTGTGGCGGTCTGGCGTGGTGTCCGAGACACCGAGAGACTGCGCCGACTCGAGGCCCTCACCGATGCGGCGCTGTCGCGGCTCGACGTGTCCGACCTGCTCGACGAGCTGCTCGACCGCGTCCGTGACCTGCTCGATGTCGACACCGCGGCCATCCTGCTGCTCGACGCGCACTCCGGCCAGCTGGTCGCGACCGCGGCCAAGGGGCTCGAGGAGGAGGTGCGCCGCGGGTTCCGGGCACCGGTCGGCCACGGGTTCGCGGGCAGCATCGCCGAGAGCCGGCAGCCGCGGGTGCTGGTCGACGTGACCCCGGCCGACGTGATCAACCCGGTGCTCATCGAGAAGGGCATCCGCTCGCTGCTCGGGGTGCCGATCTTCGCGGCGGGCGAGGTCGTCGGCGTGCTGCACGTCGGCACGACGGCTCAACGACGGTTCGGCGACGACGACATCCTGCTGCTCCAGGCCGCGGCCGACCGGGCCGGGGTGGCGGGCCAGGTCCGTTCCCGCAAGCTCGAACAGGCGGCCGCGGTCGCCCTGCAGCGCAGCCTGCTGCCCAGCCGGCTCCCGTCGGTGCCGGGGGTGCGGCTCGCCGCCCGCTACGTGCCCGGTCACGAGTTCGGCGTCGGCGGCGACTGGTACGACGTCTTCACCCTGCCCTCCGGCCGCCTTGGCATGGTCATCGGCGACGTCTCCGGCCACGGCCTCGCCTCGGCGGTCGTCATGGGCCGCATCCGCAGCGCGCTGCGGGCCTACGCGCTGATCACCGACGACCCGGCCGAGGTCATGACGCTGCTCGACCGCAAGGTCCGCCACTTCGAGGCCGGCTCGCTGACGACCGCGCTCTACGCGACCCTCTCCCCCGACCGCACGACCATCACCGTCTCGTCGGCCGGCCACCTGCCGCCCGTACTGGTCGCCCCCGGCCGGCCCGCCCGGCTGGTCGAGATCCCGGTCGACCCGCCCCTGGGCACCGGACACCTCCGCCGCTCCCGGCGCAGCACCTGCTTCGATCTGCCGGAGGGTGCGCTTCTGCTCTGCTACACCGACGGCCTGGTCGAACGCCGCCACCAACCCATCGACGTCGGCCTGGGCGCGCTGACCGCCCTGGTCACCGCCGACGACCCGGAACAGGTCTGCACCACGGCGATGGCCTCGCTCGGCAGCGACCAACCCGGCGACGACGTCGCCTTGCTGGCGGTGCATCGGAACTCTCCGCGTACGCCGTAATCCGTTCGAGTGGCGTAGCCCGAAATCCCCCGGGTATGAAGTTCCGTCATGAAAGCCCTGCGCCTACCTTTCTCGCTCGCGCAGGACAGCGCAGCGATGCGGCAGCGCGCCGCCGAACTCCTCGACGGCCAGCCCGCCGAAACCGTCCAGGACGTCCTGCTGGTCATCACCGAGCTGATCGACAACGTCGTCCAGCACACCGACGGCGGCGGCGAACTCCACCTGGTCCGCGACGACCGCACGGTGCGGGTCGAGGTGCACGACCACAGCCGCGTCTTCCCCCAGCTCCAGCGGGCGGACCCGCGCCGCCCGGGCGGCCGCGGCCTGCTGCTGGTCGCGGCCGTCTCGGAGCGCTGGGGCAGCAAGCCTACCCCCGATGGCAAACTGGTCTGGGCGGTCTTCCCCGGCGTCCGTTGCTAAAGCTCGGACCGACCCTCCGGGCGGCTCCGGTCAGCGTCGTGCGGCGACTCCGGATTTCCCGCCGGCTTCCGTCGCTTGACCATGTCATGAATCGATCACGTGGGTGATCCAGTACCGTCGCGTCCGCCCGAGTTCCGTGTCACAGATCCACCAGTAGGTCGCGTGCACGCGGCCCGACGCCACCGGCGCCGACTCGTCGGTTTGCAGCCGAAGCCTCTGCACCCAGGCCGCGAAGCCGCCGCCGGTGTCCACGTCGTCTGCGGTCTCCAACCCGCTTCCGGGCTGGTGAACGCCGGCTCCCCACTCCGCACGCGCGTCAAGCCAGGAACCGCGTAGCCGAGTGGTGGGTCCGACCAGTTCGAGCATCCGAGGACGGTAGTTGTGCTCAGCCCCGACTGCGACACATTTCCCGTGAAGCGGTTCCTCCCGGCCGTCAGCACCCGCGCCCGGGTCGCGCCCAGCGCCGTGCGGGCCACCAGCGACTGGCCGGCTTCGGGCGGGTTCACAGGAGCACCGCCCGGAGGGCCGGGTCCGGGTGATCAGCCGCCAGACCTGCACCGCCGACAGCGTGATACCGCTTTCGGCCAGCAGCGGGACGGGTCGGAGGCGCTGAACAGCCGGTGTGCGGCCATGACCTCGCGCAGCCGCCACTGGCGGGACGCCTGCCGCCTGATCGTCATCCTGCTGTCCTCTCCGGCCGCACCGCGGCCGGCATCGTCGCGTCCGGTGTGTCTTGTCCCGTGGGAGGTTGCAGCGACGACCCCGCTGAACAGGGGTGTGCAAAGTAGCTCTGGTTTGTGTGCCGTGGATCTGTTCGGACCTAGTTTGCACTTTCGGTGGATGCAACCGAGCGGCGGCTCGCGATGCCAGTTGTCCCCGGGAAGCTCTCCAACGGCTGTGCCTCTGCCGGGCGACAGCAAGATCATTCATGTCGGCTTCTGACATCGTAATGATCGCCAGGTTCATGTCGGGGCCAGTCGACCATCGGCACCTTGGGGACGCGGCCGGGCGGGACGCTTGGCGGGCCCACCAGGGGCTGGCGAAGCTGCTCCGTAGGTGCCCGGAAGGTTTCGTCGGCACGGAACGGTCTCATCGGGCGGCGCTTCGCGGCGCGACGAGATTACTAGTGTTGTGCTGGTATCTGTCCGTTTAGCGAAGAAGGTACGTTACGTGTAGTGTGGTGGTGGAGGTTGGTCGTCCGGCCTCCGAATGTGTGCCTGGATGAGGACCGCTGCGACCAGGGCACGGACCTGTTGGCGGTCCTAGAGGGTTCACCATGGTCGAGCTGCCCGGACCCACGCAGATCGCCGTTCAGGTTGACTTGACCTCGATCATCGAGTCCTTCTCGGACCCGATCGTCGGCGTGAGCAACGCCGGGTTCATCAATAGCTGCAATCGGGGCGCCGTCGAGCTGTATGGCTATCCCTCGCCGGAGCTGATCGGACTTGACGCGGAGGTGTTGATTCCCTCCGAGCTGCGGATGGAGCAGGCCGCGATCCTGTGCCGTGTCGTGGCCGGCGAGCGGGTGGAGGAGTACCACACACAACGAATCTGTCGGGACGGGACCGTCCTGGAGGTATCGTTGACCATCGCGCCGGTCCGCGACGCTCTCGGTGGAGTTGCCGGCGCGGTGGTCATTGCGCAGCGAACGAGCGCGCCGCGACAGGCCCACGACGCGGCGCAATCTGCCGTGACGAATGTCGAGGGGTTGAGTTACCGGGCCCAGGACGACTGGGACCAGCGGTTCCAGGCCAACATCGAAGCCGAATACGCGCACGAACGCGTGCAGGTACACGAGGCCCAGGACCGGTTCCAGATCCGGATGGGCGAGGAACGGGCACGGGAACGGGTGCAGGTCCAAGCCGCCCAGGACCGGTTCCAGGTCGCGATGGGCGACGAACGCGCGAAGGAACGTGTGCAGGTCTACGAGGCCCAGGACCTGTTCCAGGCCCGGATGGGTGAGCAGCGTGCGGAGGAACAGGTACAGGTCCAGGCCGCCCAGGACCGGTTCCAGGTCGCGATGGACGCCGGGCGGGCTCGCGCCCACAATGACTGGAGCCACCTCCAGTCCCAGCTGCACCAGACTCAGCGCCTCGAAGTTCTCGGCCAGCTCGCCGGTGGGGTCGCGCACGACTTCAACAACCTGCTCGCGGTGATCCTCAACTACGCCGCGCTCATCGCCGAAGAACTCGCCGCGCCCGAACCAGAACTGGGATCGGCCGGCCGTGACGTCGCTCAGATCCGACGTGCCGCCGAACGCGCCGCCGCTCTGACCCACCAACTGCTCGCCTTCGCCCGCCGGGAAGTCGTGCAACCACGGGTCCTCGATCTCAACCACACTGTCACCGACGTGGAGCAGCTACTGCGGCGCACGATCGGCGCGGACGTACTGCTGCGCACGCACCTGGCCGCGGACCTGTGGCCGGTGCTGGCCGATGCCGGCCAGATCGAGCAGGTACTGGTCAACCTCGCCGTGAACGCGCGCGACGCGATGAGCGCAGGCGGCACGTTGAGCATCGACACCGCCAACATCATCATCGATGCCCCCGTGCAGGGAAACACGCTCCTCCAGGTGGGGCGGCATGTCCGGCTCCAGGTCAGCGACACCGGCAGCGGCATGCCCGCCGACATCATCGACCACGTCTTCGAGCCGTTCTTCACCACCAAGTCCGAAGGCGCCGGCACCGGCCTGGGACTATCCACGGTGTACGGGATCGTCGCCCAGGCCGAGGGAACCATCACCATCCAGTCGCAGCCCGCAGCGGGCACCACCTTCACCATCCTGGTACCAGCCACCGATGAAGTCGCCCTACCCCTCGAAGAAGCCGCGTCCTATGCACACACCCCGGTAGGGGAAACAGTGCTGATCGTCGACGACCAGGAAGCGCTCCGTGAGGTCACCGAGCGGATCTTCACCCGCGCCGGCTACCGCGTGATCACCGCCGCGGACGGGCCCGAGGCCATCAGCTTGGCCACCCAGCACGACGGCGACATCCACCTCCTGCTCACCGACGTCGTCATGCCCACCATGCTCGGCAAGGAAGTCGCCGAGAGAATCCGCATCATCAAACCGAACATCGAAGTGCTCTTCATGTCCGGATACGCGCAACCCGTCCTGGCATCAGAAGGCAAACTCGACCGCGACGTCACCCTCATCGAGAAGCCCTTCACCGCATCGGCGATCATCGAGAAGGCCGGACAAGTCCTCAACATGCGCACCGAGAGACTCCACCCTCCCGACACGTCGCCGCCTGCCCCGACCGAATCCGGCCCAGCCCCGGGCACCAGAGTCAACGAGGAGCTACCAGCGCATCGAACCGCACCGCCCACGCATCCGTCAGCGGCAGCCAGTCCCGCGTAGCCGGCCTCGGCCGCGTAGTCGACCTCGAAGTCGTCACCGAGGGCGGCGAAGCAGCCAGCCAGTCGTGAACCACACTCACCGACATCATGGCGAACATCCTTCGCCGTCGAAGTCCAGACGGCCGGTAGCGACGCGCAAGGTCAGTCCGAACCGATGCAAGATCATGTGCAACCTAGGTACGGACGGTGCAAACTCGACGCGTACAGGACACGGTGCCTGCCGCAGCGTGCGGGTGCGGACGTCCGACGACACGCAGGTGTAGATGGAGGTTGTCGAGGCGTGTTCGTGGCCGACCTGCTGCTGCATTATCTTGGGCCGCCGAGTCATCCGGGCCTGTGACCTGCAATGCTTCATTACGGACTTTGTCCTTGACGTGTCACGTGGGTGCATGGCATGGCCTTTCAGCAGGGACCGACCGTTACCGGTTTGGGACGCCGGCGGGTGGCCTGGGCCGGCGCCGTGTCACGGGTCGTGGTGTCGGCGTACGGCTTCGAGTGCAGAACCGCGCGCGCCATCGACTACACAGCAGCTAGCGACACCAGCGAGTTCAGCGACGGCTTGCGGCCGAGCCGACTTGCGAACGGTCAGCTACGGCCAGCCATGTTGATCGACCCCGTTGGTCCGGATCTGGCACCGATGTGAATGCGGGGGTTGGGTCGCCTTCCTGGCACTGTGAGTGCGCGGGTTGGGTCGCCTTTCTGGCATTAGCGGGGGGCGTAGCTCTCCCGCCGGAGGCCGACCGCCGACTGGAGGCATTCAGCGTTCAGCGGCGGCGGTGGGGCCGCCCCAGTCGGTGACGATTTGGCTGGTTGTCTCGATGAAAGCGTGGACCCGGTTGGTGCGTGCGCTGGAGGGCCAGGCCAGGCCGAATTCGAACGGCGGGGCGTCGGTGAGCGGGATGAAGGCGACGTCGGGACGGGGGTGGTAGCGGATGTTGTGGGCTGCTACCGGGCAGATGCCCTGGCCTGCGGCGACCAGGGCCAGCAGTTCCTGGAACGTGGCCACGGCCGGGCCGCGTTCGATGGGCCGACCGTCGGGAGTCGACCAGGGCAGGTAGCTGGCCAGCCAATCCGCGGGTGGTTTGCCGGCGGGGCGGAAGGTGCGGTCATCAGCGAGGTCGTCGAGGTGGACCGCGGTGCGTCGGGCGAAAGGATGGCGGGTGGAGACGGCAAGGACCCGCGGCTCGGACAGCACGACCGGTCCCGTGTCGATGCCTGGTTCGGCGACGGGTAGCTGGGTGAGCAGCAGGTCGACCTCGCGGTCGCGCAGTGGCCGGCAGGGGTCGTCGATGTGGGTCTCCCGAAGCTGAATGTCCAGTTCGGGATGGCTGGCGCGGACGGCGGCTGCCACCTCCAGCACGACCCGTCCGGCCACCGGGCCGAGGTAACCGACCCGCAGCACACCGGTGGTGCCGCGTCCGGCCGCCTGCGCGCGGGCCACGGCCTCGTGGACGGCGTGGTGGGCGGGTCGCAGGTCGTCCAGCAGGCGTCGGCCGATCGGGGTCAGCGCGACACGCCGAGTCGTGCGGTCGAACAGCGAGCAGCCGACCCGCCGTTCGAGCCTCCTGATCGTCTGGCTGACCCGGGCTTGAGACAGGCGCAGGCGCTGCGCCGCGCGGCCGAAGTGCAACTCGTCGGCCACGGCGAGGAACGCCTCGATCTCCTGCCAGTCCACCACCGCATTATTCAGCCTGGCTTATCAGTTGTGTCTACCTTCACCGTTGATCAGCAGCCCGCGCTCGAAGATCGTAAGGAGGTGACCGACTACGACATCATCCGTATCGACGGGGCCCAACGGGTCGAGCTTTGTGTCCAGACCTTCGGCCGGCGCAGCGACCCGGCAGTCCTGCTGATCGGCGGTGCGAGCCGGTCGATGGACTGGTGGGAGGTGGCATTCTGCGAACGGCTGGCCGCGGCGTCGCGGCTGGTCATCCGCTACGACCACCGCGACACCGGTGCCTCGACCTGCTACCGGCCGGGCGTCCCGGATTACAGCTTCGCCGAGCTGGCCGCCGACGCCGTCCGCGTGCTCGACACCTACGACCTGGACCGGGCGCACCTGGTGGGCCTGTCGATGGGCGGCCAGCTCGCCCAGGTCGCCGCCTTACGCGCGCCGGAACGGGTCGCCTCAGTGACCCTGATCGCCACCAGCCCTGAGCCCAAAGCTCCCGACCTGCCGCCGACGACGGACCGGCTGCAGGCGCACTTCGACACCGCCACCGCGCCGGACTGGTCGGACCGGGCGGCCGTGATCGACCACGTGGTCGCCCAGGACCAGGCTTACGCCGCCGACTGGACCGCCGAGGAGGCGGCCGCCGCCCGCGACCGGGCCGCCACGGCGGTGGACCGCTCGGCGTGCGTCGAGGCCAGCCACACCAACCACTACGCGATGCGCGGCCATAACCGCTGGCGGGACCGGCTGAGCGGCCTCACCGTCCCGACGCTGGTCGTCCACGGCGACCGCGACCCGCTGTTCCCCATCGAACATGGAGTCGCCCTGGCCACCGAGATCCCCAATGCCCGGCTCCTGCGACTGCCGGGAATCGGCCACGAACTGCCGCACCGCTGCTGGGACACCGTCCTCCCGGCCATCGTCGACCTCACCACCCCTACCACCGAGAGGACCGCCGATGAAGCACCGTGTCGGAACCCGTGAGCAGTGGCTGACCGCCAGCCGCGCCCTGCTGGAACTCGAGAAGCAACACAGCCGAGCCGGTGACCGGCTCGCCCACCTCCGCCGCGGCCTGCCATGGGTGCCGGTCACCAAGGAGTACCCGTTCGCCACGAACGAGGGCACCCGGACGCTGCGCGACCTGTTCGACGGCCGCTCCCAACTGCTCGTCAAGCACTTCATGTTCGGGGAGGACGCGCACGCCGGCTGCCCCCGCTGCTCGCTGACCGCCGACCACTGCAACGCCGCCCTGCCGCACCTCAACGCCCGTGACGTGACCCTGGTCAGTATCTCCCGCGCGCCGCTGGCCAGGCTTGATGCCTACCGGCGGCGGATGGGCTGGGCCTTCAACTGGGTCTCCTCGCTCGGCAGCGACTTCAACTACGACTACGGCGTCTCCTTCAGCCCGCAGCAGCAGGCCGACGGCGCCGACTACAACTTCGCACCCGTGGCCCATCCCGCCGCCGAACTGCCCGGCATGAGCGCCTTCGCGCTGCGGGACGGCACCGTCTACCACACCTACTCCAGCTACGCCCGCGGCGCCGACGCCATGATCAGCGCCTACCAGCTGCTCGACCGCGCACCCTACGGACGACGCGAGGACACGCTGCCCTGGCCGATGTCCTGGGTCCGCCGGCACGATGAATACACCGAACACACGCTGCACGGATGAGAGCGCCAGAACGGTCGAACTCCCGTACCGCCGGCAATTCGACGACAGCAGGGCAACGGGGCGAACCTGACCATCCCAACCAATTTCTTAGCGGAGATCCAGTTAACTTTCATGCCGCCGAGGGCGCTCGCCGGCCAGCGCGCGGCGGTCACGGAGTGCGAGCGGCTGCCTGACCCGTCGGCGCACGCTCGTGCCGATGAGCGTGCACGTGATCATGGCGGACCAGCCGAGGGTCATCGGGTGGCGAAA
>DASWRZ010000181.1:0-4135 GCA_036402935.1 Actinoplanes sp. | reverse complement strand
GTCATCTCGGTGTGGACCGGGCGCACGTCGCCGGAGACGAAACGCAGGTCTGCGCCGGGAATCGGGGGCAGGTCGCGGTGGGTGAACACCCAGCACGGCACCGAGCCGTAGTAGTCGTGCCACTTGCTGGGGTTGGAGAGCAGCGAGTCGTGCTCGAGAACCCACTCGTAGGTCGTGGCGCCCATCGCGAAGGCCCCGACATCGGCGAAGAACGCGGGGAAGGGACTGCGGTTGATGTCGTCCTCGGCCTCGAAGAGCCAGGCGAGCGAGTTGTCCGGGTCGGCGATGTAGCCGTCGATCGTGGTGGCGGTGTAGTACTGCGTCTTCGGCATGCCGAGGAGCCTGCCACCGGGGTACGACAAAAAGAGGGCCGGCCCGAAACCGGGCCGGCCCGAAACGAAGCGTCAGCCGAGAGCGATCCGGCCGTCGGTGGTGTAGGTGAACGGATTGGCCAGGGTCCCGACGTACCAGACCAGGGGCACCAGCTCGGCGTCCGCGGTCTGCACGATGTCGGAGGCGCCGGTCAGGACCGTGAAGCCGTCCCCGCCGCCCATCATGAACGAGTTCGCCGTGCCCGTGTACGACACGCTCGCATCACGAGGGATCGGCGTGCTGTTGTCGCCCGCCGCGCCCAGCCACACCCCGGTGATCTGGGTGCCCGAGTAGGTGAAGTGCAGCCCCGAGATCTGCATGACCCCGCCGGTGCCGGGCGCCAGCTGCTGGGCGAGCAACGCCCACACCTGGGTGCCGGTCAGCGAGAACGTGTCCAGGTAGTCGTCCTGGAAGGGCTGCATCGTGAACAGCGACCCGTAGGTGACCGGGCCGGCCGTCAGACCGGCCCGCACACTTCCGGTGTTCACGAACGCGAGCTGCGTCTTCGCGTACGCCCGCTGAGCGTCCGCGATGAGATCGCCCGCCGGAGATTCGCCGGCCGGGGTGGCACCGCCCTCGCGTTGCGAGGGCACCGGGGCCGCGGCGTTACCGACCACCTGCTGCGTGACCGGGTTGGTCGCCGCCACCGCGTCGTCGACGATCTTCTTGACGGCGGGGTCGGGCGAAACCGCGGGTGCCGACGGGTCGGTCGAGGCGGGCGGCGTGTTCTCCCAGACCGGCACCACCGAGCCCCACGTCGCCGCGATGGTCCCGGCCGGGCGGTCGAGCAGCAGGTGCACCTCGTCGAACGCCCGCGTGTAGGACGACGCCTGGATCACCAGCGCGTGCCCGACCCGGGTGTCGACGACCGTGTGGCTGTGGCCGCTGATCACGACCGACACCGCCGGGTCCAGGTGGGACGCGATGGTGTTGATCCGGTCGTTGACCGTGCCGACCGGGTACGTGGACTGCGAACCGCCCTCGTGCACCACGGCGACGAACGCCCGCACTCCCCGGGCGCGAAGAGCCGCGACCTGACCGTTGATCGCGGTCGCCTCGTCGACGAAGTGCACCCCGTCGGTGGCCCCGGTGGTCGTGATCGACGGCGTGGTGATGGTCGTGGCGCCGATGAAGGCGACCGGCACCCCGCCGACCTGCTTGATCACGTAGGGCTGGAGCAGCGGCATCCCGGTCTTGTCGCTGATCACGTTGGCGTCGGCCATCGGGAAGTTCAGCTTGTCGAACGTGATCGACGGGTCGACCGTCGACGTACCGCCGTTGATCTGCTTGAGCATCTCCGGGACGCCCCGGTCGAACTCATGGTTGCCGAGCGTTCCGACATCGATGCCCATCTTGTTGAGGGCGTCGAGCGTCGGCTTGTCGCGCAGCAGCCCGGAGGCCGGCGGGCTGGCGCCCACCATGTCGCCTGCGGCGACGGTGACGGTGTCGCTCGGGTCGTCCGCTCGCGCTTTCCTGAGGTACGCCGAGAGCACCGCGAGCCCGCCCGCGGTGTCCTTCACCCCGGTGTACGGGTCGGTGTAGGTCAGCCCGTCCGACGTCAGGTTGCCGTGCACGTCGTTGATCGCCAGCAGCCGGCCGGTCGAGTAGCGGGAACCGCCCTTGAGGATCGACGTGAGCACGCTGCCCTGCGCCTGCAGCGGCGGGTTGAAGCCGCCCAGCACGGCCAGCGTCGGGGCGAGGTCGATCGCGCGCACCCCGCGTACCGAAGAAGCGTGCGCGATGTCCGGGCCGCCGGCGACGAACGTCGCGTGCATGTTGATGTTGTGTCTGAGGTCGACGTCCTCCGGCAGGTAGCCGTGCTGGCCGAAGAACTTGGACGGCGCGACCAGCGTGCCGACCGTGTTGCCGTCGAACTCGTACGGCACCTTGCTGACCACCACGACGTCGCCGGTGCGGGTCGGGTTGAGCGAGTCGCCGCCCTGCACGTCGGCCATCTCCGGCTTGGTGAGGACCTTCTCGACGACCGGCTTGCCGGTCGCCGGGTCCTTCAGGTTCCGGTACGCCGCGACGATCTTGTCGACCGTGGCCTGATAGTCGGCCGGGTCGAGCACGCCGTCCGGGTTGCGGCCCTTCAGGTCCAGGTAGATCTGGGTGGTGCCGCCGGCCCAGCACGCCTTCGCGATCGTCTTGCCGGCCTGGCTCGTCGCGGCCGGACGGCAGTTGCCGGTCTGCTCGACGTCCTGCAGCCCGAGCTGCTTGAGTACGAGCGGGGCGTCCACGGCGTACCACTGGGGAGCGAAACCGTGGTCGCTCGAGGCCAGGATGTCGGGGTGTTTCAGGATCGACCGCACGAGGCCGAGCCGCGCGTCCGCCGAGTGGTAGGCGCCGCGCAGGTAGCCCTCGCGCTGGGCGAGCCGGTTGTCGCGCGGCCCGCTGCCGGCGACCCGGTCGTAGTAGGGGTTGGCGCTGCCGTCCGGGGCGGTCGGCGTGAGCAGGCCGAGGATCTGGTGGCTGACCTCGTCGGTCTGGTCGGTGCCGGCCAGCAGCACCTCGGTGTCCGGCTGCAGCGTCTTCAGCACGTAGTTGAAGACCGCCACGTCGTACGCCTGGTTGAGGCCGACCGTCTGCTGGTACCAGGCGTCCTCGCTGATCAGCCCGGCCTCTTCCGGCGCGAAGTCGCCGAAGATCGCCGGCGGCAGGTTGTCGGCGATGTACTTGGCCAGCTTGTCCTCGCCCGGCGCGCCGGCCGGCAGCGCGTCACAGACCGCGACGGCACAGTGCGCGTTCGGCCGCGTGACGCTCGTGAAGTAGAGCTGGAAGCTGCTCAGGTCGCTGGTTATCTTCGTCAGGTCGACGTAGAAGCCGGCACTCTCGCCGGCCGCGGTGCCGATCAGCTTTTCCTTTACCGGGCTGTAGGTCCCCGGGGTCAGGTTCGCCGCTGCCTTCGACCCGTCCTTGGCCGCGGCCGACGGCACCATGACGACCCTGTCGTAGCCGTGCTTGCCGCTCGCATAGACGTAGAGATCGTAGGTGCGGGTCGGGTTGAGCGCGGCCGAGGTCGAGGTGACGGTGACCGTGGTCTGCTGCGCCGGCTTCGCACTGGCCGGCACGTTGGTCCAGCCGCTTGCCGGGGTGAACGCCGCAACCTGGTAGGACAGCCCGAAGCTGGACGCGCCGGCCTGCTTGGTGGCACTGGCCGGATATTCGAGCACTCCACGCTGGGAGTAGAAGGTGGCATAGTCGACCGTCGGGCCGTTGATGTTGGCGTTCAGACCGCCGGTCCACTCGAGCTGGGCGACCTTCTTGCCGGCCAGTTCGGCGCTCGACGCGACGGACTGGGCCTCGAGCACGGTGGTCGGGTCGCTGCCCGGGCTGGCGCCGTTGCCGTGGAACGAGAACGACGTCGAGGTCGTGAACGGCTGCCGGTTGTCGAAGAACGTGTTGTTGGTGCTGCCGTGCACGCCCGGGCCGGCGCCGGTGGCCAGCGTGTACCAGCCCTGGCCGGTGTTGGGCGGAAAGCCCTGGGACAGGCCGTTGGCACCGGTCGCGCCGGAACGCATGAGCGAGGCATATGTGGGCATCTGGCCGACCGCGGCGTAGCGCTGCATCAGGTCGGGCCGCATGCCGTCGGAGCTGAAGAGCACGACCGGCGTCGCCGCGGGGCGGTGGCCCGGCGAGGCGACGCTCGGACTGGTCGTGGCCGCCACGCCGACCGCGGTGAACACCACGGTCAGCCCGGCGGCCCAGCGGCGTGCTGGGTGGAGGATCGTCATCTCGCACCTTTCGAGGCGCTGAGTCGCTA
>DASWRZ010000180.1:0-6295 GCA_036402935.1 Actinoplanes sp. | reverse complement strand
CTGGAGTTCGGTGCTCCCGCAACCTTGTGCATGGTTGCCGCCGCCGGCCGTTGCGGTCGATGCAACCGGGCGTTCTGCGACTCTCACCGCGGCGACAACGTGTCGACAACGTGCCGGCGTTGCGGCGACGACGACGCCCGGCGCCAAGCGGAGGTGGCTCGACGGGAGCAGGAATGGCAGGAGCAGACCCAGCGTCAACGGCAGGCCGATGTGTTAGCCAAGCGGGCGGAGGCTGCGGAGCGCAAGGCGGTACACGCCGAGACAGTCGCCACACGGGAGAAGGCGCTGGGCTGGAGTCCGCAGGCTCGCCGGCGGATCGCCACGCTTGACGTGAGGCTCGCCCGACGCCACGGCGACGACGTCGCCGTTCTCACGACGATCTTTGCCGCTGGCGTGCTGGTTGCCGCGGTCGTGCTGATGGTGCGGGCAAATACGGCCGGCGGTCACGGCTGGGAGCAGGTCTGCCTGCTGGCGGCGGTGTTCTGGTCCGGTTGGAAGCTACTGATGAAGTTCGAGCAGTATCTGCGCGGCCGATGGTGGAGGGAACGGACCGAGATCGCGAAGACGCGTGGTTGCGGGGTGCAGGGCTGCCCGTACTGCGCGCGCGTGCCCGGCTGAAGCCGCCACGACGCGCTCCGACCGGGCTGACCCAGATGCCGTCATGGTCGGTGCGGGCGCCCGCGTACGGCTCGGTGGTGCTGCGGCCGTTCGCCGATCGGGACGTTCCGATGGTCATGGAGCTGGCGACCGATCCCTATCTGCCGCTCATCGGTAGCCTGTCCGCGTCCGCCGACGCCGATCAGGCTCTGGCCTTCATCGAGCGACAGCGCGGCCGGCTGGCGGAAGGTGCCGGGCTGTCCTTCGCCGTCGCCGACGCGTCGACCGATGTGGCCGTCGGGACAATGTCGGGTCGGCGCTCCTGCGGCGGTTCATCGGCCGGTGTCGTGTTCGTTCGAGACAGCAAGAACCCCGACGGCCCTGCCTCGCGTTCACGCCGCCCGAGTGGGCTGCCTTTACCGGCGGCGAGTTCGACCTCTGCGGCGATAGAGGCGAGAAGAGCCATAGAGACCAGAGAGGTCAGAAGAGCAATGGGCGCCCGCCGCGCAGCGGGCGCCCATTCCATCGGCACCTAGGAAACGGCGGTCGCGAACACGTGCAGGCCGTTGTTGGACGGCAGGGTCACGTAGGCGATGGTCTTGCCGGCGGTGAGTTGGACCGCACTCGAGTAGAGGCTGACCTGGTGATCGGCCGGCAAGGTGCTGCCGGCGGGCCGGTTCCAGTGGGGTGTGGTCACGACCAGCGCCGAGCCCGGCGCGGCCGTGTTGCTGTACCAGTCCGGGCCGGTGACGGTGCCCGACGAGGTCGTGCCGTCGGTGTAGGTGACCGTGACCGTCCCGCTCTGCAGACTGCTCGTCCCGGCCAGCAGGAAGGCCAGGGACGACCCCGAGCCGCCCTGCACGATGACCTGACCGTGTGCAGTCACCGTGCCCGGCTGGCCGGCCGCGACCGACGGCCAGGTGAAGCCGCCGATCGTGCCGCCCGGCGTGACCCCCACCGAGGCGAGCGCCTGCGCCGAGTAGCTGTAGCCCGAGCCGTCGAAGTTGCCGGCCGTCGGGTTGGCGTCGTCGCTGACCGCGACCGTGTTGAAGGCGGCGGCCAGGTTCGGGTAGGCGATGCTCACGGTCGCCGAGCCCGAAGCGGCCGGCAGCCGTTGCGATCCGGCGTAGCGGGTGGTGGCGGTGAGGGCGGCGGAGCCGCCGGCTGCTCCCGCCGGGATGGTGACGGACCATCGGGCGGTCACGGTCCGATGGGGGAGGACCAGGACGTACGTCGTGGGCGTGAGCGCCTTCGCCGTCCACCCGGTCGGCAGGTTCAGCGAGGTCCGGGCCAGCAGGACCGGCTCGGTCGCGTCGTTGGTGAACGCGGTCGTGGCCGCGAAGGCCTTACCCGGCGTCGCGATGGCGGGCGCGGTCACCTTGGTGAAGCGCGGCCCGGTGGTGTGCTCGACGCGGAACGACTCGGACAGTGGCAATGCGCGTGAGGACGTTCCCACCCGTACGGAATAGGAGCCGGCGGCAAGCGTCCAAGCCTGAGCGTCGGTGTTCCAGTACGAGGCGTCGCGTGCGCTGAGCTGAAGGCGTACCCGCTTGGTCCGGTGCGCGGGAAGCGTGACCTTCGCGAAGGCCTTGAGTTGCGCGGCCGGCTCGCCGGCCGAGGCCGGGGAGGTCAGGTAGAGCTGGACCACCTCGGAGCCCGCCCGTGACCCCGTGTTGGTCACGTCCACGCCGGCCGACAGCCGGCCGTTCTCGGACAGCGTCCGGCTCGACAGCGACAGGCCGCTGACTTTGAACGACGTGTACGAGAGGCCGTAGCCGAAGGGGAACAGCGGGCTGAGACCCTGACTGTCATACCAGCGGTAGCCGACCTTCAGACCCTCGGAATATTGGACCGTTCCGTTGACGCCCGGCCACTGCGCCGCCGTCGAGGCGGGCACCTGGTCGAGCGAGGCCGGGAACGTGACCGGCAGCTTGCCCGACGGGTCGGCGTCGCCGAAGAGCAGCGCGGCGATCGCGTCACCCGCCTTCTGGCCCGGATACCAGGCCTCGAAGACGCCCGCGACCTGGCCGAGCCACGGCATCGTGACCGCGCTGCCGGTGTTGAGCACCACGATCGTGCGCGGGTTGACCGCCGCGACCGCGCTGATCAGCTGGTTCTGCGTGCCCGGCAGGTCGATGTCGGCCAGGTCGCTGCCCTCGGACTCGAAGTCGTTGGCGTAGACGATCGCCACGTCGGACTTCGCGGCCAGGTCGGTGGCCTGCTTGAGCAGGTCGGCGCCGGGCGGCTGCCAGCCGAGGTTGACCACCGAGTCGCCGCCGCTCTGGTAGAAGTCGACCTCGACCTGTACGGCCTGCCCGGCGGTCAGCTGCACCGAGGCCTGTTCGGTGTTCGTGGCCTGGTCGCGCCAGTTGTCGATGACCTGCTGCCCGTTGATGAACAGGCGGCTGCCGTCGTCGCTGGACAGCGCGAAGGTGTAGCTGCCGGTCGTCGGCGGGGTCAGCGTGCCGGTCCATTTGACCGAATAGTTGGTGGACCCCAGGCCGGCCACCGGCGAGGTGCCGGTCCAGGTGTACGAGACGTTCGGGTCCGTGCGGGTCGCGACCGGCGTGCCCGAGAGCGTCGTGTTGTCGTAGTAGGCACCCTGCAGACCGGACCCGAAATAATGCGGGTCGATCGCCGGCAGCGCGCCGGTCGTGGGCGCGTTGCCCTGGGCGTACTCGACGTCGATCTTGGAGCCTGCCCGGGCCTTTATGCCGTCGAACGGCGTGACCGTCCCGGTGCCGTTGACCACGGCGCTGCCGCCGCCGTGCGACATCGTGTCCGGGCCGGCGCCGTCACCGATCACCGCGACCGACTTCAGCTTCCGGTCGTCGAGCGGCAGGATCCCGCCCGCGTTCTTGAGCAACACCGTGCCGTCCTCGGACACCTGCTGGGCGGTCGCGATGTGGGCCGGGGTCGCGGCGACGGCGTCCGGGGTGTCGGCCGACGGGCGGTCGAAGAGCCCGAAGCGGAACTCCTCCCGCATGATCCGGGTGACCATGTCGTCGACCCGGCTCGATGGCACCAGCCCGGAGAGCACGGCCGCCTTGAGCGCGGCCCCGAAGAAAGTGTCGTCGGGCATCTGCATGTCCATGCCGGCGTTGGCCGATCCGACCGTGCTGTGGGTGCCGCCCCAGTCCGAGGTGATGAAGCCGTCGAACCCGAAGTCCTTCTTCAGGATCGTGTCCAGATAGGCGTTCTCGCAGGCGTACACGCCGTTGATCGAACTGTAGGAACACATGACCGAGGACGGATCGGCCTGGGCGACGATGTCGCCGAACGCCGCGGTGTAGATCTCCCGGACCGTACGGTCGTCGACGACCGCGTTGTCCGCCGCGGTGTTGCGGTTGGTCTCCTGGTTGTAGACGGCGTAGTGCTTGACCTGCGCCATCACGCCCTGCGACTGGATGCCCTCGATGTCCGCGGCCCCGATCTGGCCGGTCAGGTAGGGGTCCTCGCTGTAGGACTCGAAGGCGCGGCCCCAGCGCGGGTCGCGGACGATGTTGATGGTCGGGCCGAGGTCGACGTCGACGCCCTTGGTCTTGTCCTCGGCCCCGATGACCCCGCCGTACTGCCGGGCCAGCGCGGGGTCGAAGGAGGCCGCGAGCGTGGACGCCGACGGCAGCTGGGTGGTGTCCGCCATCCGTACGCCGACCGGGCCGTCCTGCATCTTGAGGGCCGGGATGCAGAGCCGGCTGTCCCCGGGGATGTAGCCGGTGTAGGCGGAGCCGCCGGCCCCGTGCACCATGGCGATCTTCTCGTCCAGGGTCATCTGCTTGAGCACCTGACCGACGCGGGTGTCGACCGGCGCGTGCGAGCCGACCCAGGGGCAGGCCGGGGCGGCAGCCGCGGAGGCGGCGGTGGCGGGGATTCCGATCGTCGCGGCGACCATGACGACCGCCGAGAGCAGGGAAAAAGACTTGGACGCAGGCATTCGGCACTCCCGTTTCCGACTTCTGGTACGGGGCCTTAACTAGATCGAAACATAGTCGACCATCGAACTCTGAGCAAGAGTTTCGATTGCCTAGCGTGATCTCGAAATAGCTGCCTGTAATCATCCGGTCGGCCGGAGCCGTTCCGGCCGATCGGTGCCGCGGCCTCGTTGCCGAGGGCGTTCTTCCGAGCGCCTCCGGTCGCCTTCTCGAGGGAGGAAGTTCAGGCCGCTGAGGCGCGGAAAGGGACACTCGGGGGCTCTTCTCCTCGGGCCCGATCCGCGTCAGGATGACCAGGGCACTGCGAGTCTTCACCAGCGGACCAACCGTGACGAAGGCGGGCAACGTGGCGGGTCGGGGGCACGAGGAACGGCACGGCATCGAGTTGCTCGGGCGCGGACCGGAACGGTCGGCTCTCGACACGCTGCTCGCTGCCGTCCGCGCGGGCGAGAGCCGGGTGCTGGTGCTGCACGGCCCGGCCGGGGTCGGCAAGACCGCCCTGCTCGACCACGCCGCGGCCACGGCGACCGGCCTGCGGATCCTGCGCACGACCGGCCTCGCGGCCGAGGCCGAGCTCTCGCACGCCGCACTCCACCGGCTCTGCGCACCGCTCTTCGAGCGGTTGCCGAAGCTGCCGCCGCCGCAGCGTACGGCCCTGGAGACGGTCTTCGGCACTCGCGACGGCCGTCCGCCCGAGCGCTTCCTGGTCGCGCTGGCCGTGCTCGGCCTGCTCTCCGACGCCTCGGCCGAGGGCCCGCTGCTCTGCGTGGTCGACGACGCCCAGTGGCTCGACCGGCCCTCGGCCCAGGTGCTCGGCTTCGTCGCCCGCCGCCTGCTGGCCGAGTCGGTCGGTCTCGTGCTGGCCGCCCGCGACCGCGCCCCCGACCTGCGCGGCCTCCCCGAGCTGGAGATCGCCGGACTGCCCGAGGCGGACGCCCAGGCACTGCTGCGGTCGGTCACCCACGGCCCGTTCGACCCGCACGTGCTCGACCGGATCGTCGCCGAGACCCACGGCAACCCGCTCGCGTTGCGCGACCTCCCGCACGGCCGGCCGGTGCCCCACCTGGCCGGCGGTTTCGCACTCCCCTCAGCCGAGACCTCCGACGATCCGGCCCTGAGGGAGCAGATCGCGGCGCTGCCCGGGCCGGCCCGCATGCTCCTGCTGATCGCGGCGGCGGAACCGGTCGGCGATCCGGCCCTCGTCTGGCGGGCCGCCGACCGGCTGGGCGTCACTCCGGCCTCGGCGCTCGGCGCCGGCACCGAGGGGCTTCTGGCCTTCGGCGTACGCGTGACCTTCGCCCACCCCCTCGTGCGGTCGTCCGCCTACCGGTCGGCGTCGGACGAGGACCGGCGACGCGTGCACCGCACGCTCGCCGAGCTCACCGACCAGCGCACCGACCCCGACCGCCGGGCCTGGCACCGGGCCGCCGCCGCGCACGCGCCCGACGAGTCGGTCGCGCTCGCCCTCGAACGCGCGGCCGGCCGCGCCCGTGACCGGGGCGGCCTCGCGGCCGCGGCCGCCTTCCGGCAGCGGGCGGTGGCCCTGACCGCCGACCCGGCGCGGCGGGCCGACCGTGCGGTCGCGGCGGCCGACGTCAGCCTGCGGGCGGGCGACCTTCAGGCCGCGCGGCTGCTGGCCGGCCTGGCCGCGCGCGACGCCGGGGACGACTTCGTGCGGGCGCGGGCCCGGCTGGTGCGGGCGCGGCTCGACCTGGCCGACGGAGCCCGGTCGGCCGGCGTCGTGGGTGCCGGCGTCGTGGGTGCCG
>DASWRZ010000179.1:0-11855 GCA_036402935.1 Actinoplanes sp. | reverse complement strand
GGCCGCCGCTTGCCGCGGGAGCGCCCTTCTCCATCCGCGCGGTCAGGTCGTAGTGCCGCAGCGCAAGCAGGAAGAGCAGCAGGAACACGACCGGCGGCGGTGTTTTCCCGATCAGGCCGACCGCGACCACCAGCAGGTATTCGCCGGCCCTCAGGGCGGCCGGGACCAGCCAGTCCAGCGGCCCGTCGTGGCGGGCCCGGGCGGCCGCCCCGCTGCCGAGCACCACCAGGGCCGCGACGGCCAGCGCCCACCCGGAAAGCCCGGACACGACCAACGCCAGGGCGGCCACGGCCCCGAGCGCGGCGAACGCCAGCGGCATCGGCAACCCGGCCCGGGCAAGCACCCGGCGGACCAGCAGGCCGTCGTCGCGGTGCCGGCCGGTGTCGACGGTGTCGAGCACCCCGACCCTCATCGAGAGCGAGCGCAGGGAGCGCAACGCCAGCGTGTACGCGAAAGCCAGCGCACCCCAGGCCACCACCGCGATCAGCGCGACCCGTCCGGTGGTGAAGATCGCCAGCAGCGCGATCAGGGCCCAGCGCTCGCCGATCGGGAAGACCACGATCCGTTTCAGCCAGTACGCCGCCGAGCCGGTATCGCCCTGCACCCGGTTGGAGGCCGCGCTCAGCTTCGCACCCACCCCGGCCGCGGCCTGCGGTCGAGGGCGTGCGGCGGCCTCGTCGTGCAGCGCTCCGTACCACGTATCGGTCATGTGCCGGACGGTCTGCAGGAGGATCGCCGTGATTGCGAGCGGCCACGCATAGGGCAAGCCGATGCGGTCGGCCCCGGCCGCCAGACCGGCATAGACCGCGTATTCCTTGGCCCGGTCGGCCATCGTGTCGAGCCAGCCGCCGAACGTGCTGAACGTGCGGGTGTAGCGGGCCAGCTGACCGTCCACACAGTCCAGCACGAAGCCCAGATAGAGCGAGATGCCGCCGAGAACCATCGCGGCCCGCGACGCCTGCCAGAAACAGAGCGCGGCGGCGACCGCGAACAGCACCGACAACCCCGTCACGGCGGTCGGGGTCAGGCGCAGCCGGGCGGCGGCCTTGGTCACCAGAGGCGACCACGAGCTCACCGCGTACGTCGTGAAGAAGTCGTCCTTCTCCTTGACCGCGAGCCGCAGGCGCGCCTTGTCCTCGTCGACCGCGGCGACCGCGGCCTCGGCCCGCGCCAGGTCGGCCGCGTCGTGCACCTGCTCGGCGTGCAGCAACCGCACCGGGGTCGCGATCGGCACCAGGCCGTTGGCCAGCAGGGCCGGCAGCAGATCGTCGGCCGACCGCATCTGCTCGGCCGACTTGGCCAGCACCGGCAGATCGACCGGGGCGATCATGATGGCCCCGGCGAAGCGCGCCGTGCCCGGTCCCTCGGTCGCCGGCACCACCCGGCCGCGGTCGACGCACAGGTCACCGGACGGATCCGCGACGACCAGCGCCGTGGTGCGGCCGGCCGGCTCGGTGGCGAGTGTCCACAGCAGACTCGGATGGGCGACCAGGTTGTCGGCGCAGAGCAGCACCGGTTGGTCCCTTGCCTGCGTCGCCATCTCGCTCCCCACGGTCACCCGGTCGACCTCGGACGCGCCGGCCGCGTGCAGCGCGGCGGTCAGATCATCGGCGAGCCGGGCGGCGTCGGCGGGATCGAGGGAGTTGCCTGGACCGGCGTAAATGACGGCCAGCGTCACCCCAGCATCACCGCTTTGCCTCCTTGGCCCGCCCGACTGTTCCCCGAAAATCGGTGCAGGAAATCTAAGGGTTGGGAGCTGAATGAAAGCTTAACAGCGGGTGTTCAGCGGGTACGGGTCACCCGTACGGGAATCCGGCCGCCGATCTCCACCTCCAGATCGAGGGAGGAACGGCCGGCCGCCCCTACCGTCGAATCAGGTCGTGGCGCCCGCCGCGGCCGAGCCTGAAGGAGTGAGTGACCGTGACCCGCCTCGCCCGACCGCGCAACGACCGCTGGATCGCCGGGGTCTGCTCCGGCCTGGCCCGCCGCTTCGGAGTTTCCTCCGGCGTGATGCGCCTGATCTTCGTTGTCTCGTGCCTGCTTCCCGGCCCCCAGTTCATCATCTACCTGATCCTCTGGGCACTGATGCCCAGCGAGTAACGTCTGGTTCGGACCGCGACCGGCGAGGGTGGAGCACCACCGGGGAACGACCCGACCGGGTTTTCGGGTGCCGCGGCATTCAGCTTGTGCGGACCGGGCAGCGCCTCTTCCGGCACTGACCGGGTTGTCCCCACGCGAGGGGCGCCGCGCGGCCTAACCGGTCCGGAGCCCGGGGTGAGCGGGCTCCGGGTGGGGTGGTGAAGGGCTATGGGTTGGTGAAGGTCACCGAGACCGAGGTGAAGCCCAGGCGGGTGAAGAGGCTCTCCAGCATTTTCTGGGTGTTGGCCTGGGCTCGCTGGTCGAGACCGCTGCCCTTGGCGGCGTCGGTGATGCGCTGCTGGGCCAGCTGGTAGACCTTCTGCTGCTTGTTGGGGTCGTTCTTGAAGGCGTCACCGACCCGGTTGAGCAGGCCTCGCTGCTCGGCCACGACGTAGCTCTTGTCCATGTCGAGCGCGGCTGTGGACTGCTGCGGCGGGGGCAGCGTGATCGTCACCGACTTCTTCGTCTCGTCGGCCTTCAGGGCGTCGGTGCCCAGGGCGCCGAAGTCGACGTACTCCTCGACCGTGCCCGACCCGACGAACAGGGTGCGGTCGTTGATGAGGAAGTCGGGGATGTTGTTCTTGTCCTGCTGCAGATCGACGATGACCTGGAACGTGCCGTCGGCGGCGACGTAGCGGCTCAGGTCGCGCATGGACTGCAGCAGCACCGGCTGGCTGCGGTCGGTGGTCTTGCCGGCGAACGGGTTGCTGAAGCTCGGCAGCACGTGCACCGCGCGCAGACCCAGACAGGCGGCGACGATCAGCGCGAACACGAACGCCGTGAAGATGAGCAGCCGGGCGAAACCACTGGGGCGGCTCGGCGACTCGGCGGTCGTGTCGTCGGAGGAGGACGGGGTGGAGGGGGGAGGAACGGCGGGACCGGCGGCCTCGTCGGGGACCGGGTACTCCCTGGTCGGTTCCTCGACATCCGGTGAGTTAGCCATGACCTAAAGGTAGAAGAGGGGTGCGACAATTTCGACTTGTCAGCCGGCGAAAGCGTTCAAACCGGTCAATTTTTGGCCGATCACCAGCTGATGGATCTCGGATGTTCCCTCGTATGTGAGGACACTCTCGAGGTTGTTCGCATGCCGCATGATCGGGTATTCGCCGCTGATGCCGTTGCCGCCCAGGATCGTGCGGCAGGTGCGAGCGATCGCGATGGCCTCGCGCACGTTGTTGAGCTTGCCCACGCTCACCTGCTCGGGCCGCAGCGCACCCGCGCTGTCGCGCAACCGGCCCAGGTGGAGCGCCAGCAGCATGCCCTTCTGCAGCTCGAGGGTCATGTCGGCCAGCTTGGCCTGGGTCAGCTGGAAGCCGGCGATCGGCCGGTCGAACTGCTCGCGGGTCGTCGCGTAGGACAGGGCGGTGTCGATGCAGTCGCGCGCCGCGCCCATCGCCCCCCAGATGATGCCGAACCGGGCCTCGGTGAGACAGGACAGCGGCGCCTTGAGGCCGGCGGCCGACGGCAGCCGGGCGCTCTCCGGCAGGCGTACGTCGTCGAGGCTGATCTCGCCGGTGCTCGACGCGCGCAGCGACATCTTGTGCTTGATCTCGCGGGCCTGGAAACCGGGGGTGTCGGTCGGTACCGCGAACCCCACGACCCCTTCCTCGGCGGAGGCCCGGGCCCAGATCACCGCGACGTCGGCGACCGGCGCGTTGGTGATCCACATCTTGCCGCCGTTGAGCACCCAGTCGCCGCCGTCGCGGCGGGCCCGGGTCGACATGTTGGCCGGGTCGGAGCCGTGGTCGGGCTCGGTCAGGCCGAAGCAGCCGATCAGCTCGCCGGCCGCCATGCCGGGCAGCCAGCGCTGCTTCTGCTCCTCGGAGCCGTACTTCCAGATCGCATACATCGCGAGCGAGCCCTGGACGCTGACCAGCGAGCGGACGCCGGAGTCGGCCGCCTCGAGCTCGCCGCAGGCCAGGCCGTACGCGACCGCGGAGGCACCCGCGCAGCCGTAACCGGTCAGGTGCATGCCGAGCAGGCCGAGCTTGCCGAACTCGAGGGCGAGCTCACGCACCGGGACGCGACCCTGTTCGTACCACTCGGCGACGAACGGGCGGACCCGGTCGTCGGCCACCCGGCGGGCGAGCGCGCGGATGTCGCGTTCCTCGTCGGACAGCAGGCTGTCGAAGTCGATCAGGTCGAGCGGGGAGGTCACCATGTCTACCCCTCGACCAGGAGGACTCGGGCGTGGATCTGATTGCGCTGCTGGAGCGCGGCCCGCAACGCGCGGTGCAGGCCGTCCTCCAGGTAGAGCGCACCCTGATATTCCACGACGTGCGGGAAGAGGTCGCCGTAGAAGGTCGAGTCCTCGGCCAGCAGCTTGTCGAGCGCCAACTCGCGCTTCGTGGTGATCAGATCGGCCAGCCGGATCGGCCGGGGTGGGATCTCGGCCCACGCCTTCAACGTGGTGTGGTGATCAGGGTATGGGGCCCCGTCCCGGACCGCTTTGAAGATCACGGCGGCTGCCCCCTCCCAGATCTGCCCCGCTGCCTGCGGCTGCCAGCCTAGTCCCGCGCCGGTCACCTCTCATCGGTCGGCAACGGTGATCGGCGATGCGACCCATCGGCCATGATGCACCACATCGGCCGTCGGGCGATGCCCGCGCTTCAGTGACGGAGACCTCTTGGCGTCCGCCCGGTAGCCCACGGTCAGGGCGCCGATCGGTGAAAACTCGTCCGGTACGCCGAAGGCGTCCTTGAAATCGGGGATGGTCACCGGGGGCAGCCCGAAGAAGCACGATCCGAGCCCCTCGTTGACCGCGGTCAGGTGCATCAGCAGCGCGGCGAACCCGGTGTCGATGTCCCAGTACGGGACCGGCCAGCGCGCTTCGTCCCGATCGGTCCAGCCCTTGTCGGGTTCGGCGTATCGATCCAGGTAGACCGACTTGTTGGACAGGCAGACCACGAGCAGCGGCGCGGTGCGGATGCGCTCGAGCCACTCGCCGCGCCAGCCGTCCTCGGCCTTGCCACCCGTGGTGACGGCCCAGTAGAGGTCGCGGTCGGCCGGCTCGGTGAGGACCAGGAAGCTCCAGCCCTGGGAGAAGCCGGCCGACGGCGCGCGCAGCCCGTGATTGACGATCTTGTCGACCAGCTCGGGCGCGAGCGGGCGGTCCGGGTCGTAGCGCCGGATCATCCGGCGACGGCGTACTACCTCGTCGAACTCCATCAGGGCCGGATTCCCCAGGAGGCCGTCCAGGTCTCGCCCGGCTCGAGGGTGACCAGGTCGCGGCCGGTACGGAACGCGTCGGGCGGGCAGGTCATCGGCTCGATCGCGACCGACCGGCGGAACCGCTCGCCGTGCAGGGTGTCGCCGGAGAAGACCTGCCAGTACTTGAACTTGTCGTCGGCCCAGACCGTGACCTTGGCGTCCGAGTTCGGGTCGGCGATGGTCACCTCGGTGATGCCGTCGGCGTCGTGGCCGATGTCGCCGAAGGTGGTGTCGAGGATCTGGATGCCGATGCGCCGGGGCTCGGTGTAGTCGTAGTCGGTGCCGGCGACCTTGACCGCGCCGATCGGCAGCAGCCGGGCGTCGGCCACGATGCGGGTGTTGCCGGGCACGTGCAGCAGGGTCTCGTCGACCGACACGCCGGGGAGCTGCAGGTAGGGGTGGACCGAGTAACCCCAGGGCGCGGCGGCTCCGCTGTTGTTGACGACCTCCTGGTCGCAGCGCAGGCCGTCGGCCGAGACCGACCAGCGGGTGCGCAGCCGCAGCCACCACGGGTAGCCGACCTGGGCCGGCACCTCGACCTCGAGGGTCACCGCGTCGGCCGACTGCTCGACCGCGCTCCACCGGGCCCAGTTGACCAGGCCGTGGATCGCGTTGTGCCGGGCCGGCTCGGTCAGCGGCAGCTGATAGGCCTGACCGTCGAACACGTAGTGCCCGTCCCGGATGCGGTTGGGCCAGGGCGCGAGGATCTGCCCGGCCGACGCCGGAGACAGCTCCTCGGCCGAGAACCCGTCGAGGACGTCGGTGTCGCCGACCGAGTAGTGGCGCAGCACGCCACCGACCTCCACGACGACGGCGCGATGGCCGTCCGCCTCGATCGACCACTGCGTTCCGGATTTCGCGGCTACCACGCTCGTCATGGGTTGGACATTATCGGTTCGCCGGAGGCGGCGAGGAAGGTGGCCGATAGCGGATCAGGGCCGGGAAGGCGATGGCGAGCACCACGGCCAGACCGGCCGCGACGAAACCGCCACCGACCCACGAGGCGGTCGGGCCGGTGAACGTGGCCGTGCCGCCGGCTCGCAGGTCGCCCAGCCGGGGACCGCCGGCCACCACGACCGTGAACACGCCCTGGAGACGGCCGCGGAGCTGGTCGGGCGCGAAGACCTGCAGGATCGACTGCCGGTAGACGGCGCTGACCAGGTCGGCCGCCCCGCCCACGGCGAGCAGCAGCATCACCAGCCACAACTGGTGGGCGAGGCCGCTGAACGCGATCGCGATGCCCCAGGCGACCACCGCGCCGACCAGGGCCACGCCCTGCCGCTCGACCCGCCCGATCCAGCCCGAGAAGATCCCGCCGATCACCGAGCCGATCGCGATGGCGCTGAACAGCAGCCCGACCGCCGAGCTGCTGTGGAACCGGTCGGCCGCCACCTCGGGGAACAGCGCCCGGGGCATGGCGAAGACCATGGCGATGATGTCGACCCCGAACGACAGCAGCAGCACCGGCTGGGTGACCAGGAACTTCAGGCCGTCCACGACCCCGCTCAGGCCGGCTGTCGGCCGCCGCATGCCCTCCTCGTGCTCGATCGGCGGGATCGCCGGCAGCTTCCAGGTCGCCCAGAACGACACCGTGAACAGCGCGGCGTCGACCAGGTAGGCCGTGGTGACACCGGTGCCGGTCGACCAGATGCCGAAGATCAGGCCGGCCGCCAGGGGGCCGAGCACGCCGCCCGCGGTCGTGGTCGTGTAGCTGAGCGTGTTGGCCGACGGCACCAGGGCGCGGGGCACGATGCGCGGGATGATCGCCTGCCGGGCCGGCGAGCTGACCGCGAAGCCGGCCGACTGCACCGCGGTGAGGCCGAGCAGCAGGTTGCCGCTGTGCGCGCCGGCCAGGGCTTGGATCAGCAGGCCGACGGTCGACAGCCAGGCCAGGGTCGAGCTGGCCAACAGCAGTTTGCGCCGGTCGACCACGTCGGCCGCGGCGCCGCCCCAGAGTCCGAAGATCAGCAGCGGGACCAGGCCGGCGATGCCGATCAGGCCGACCCAGGCCGACGAGTGCGTGATCGCGAACATCTGCACCGGCACGGCCACCGAGGTGAACTGGAAGCCGAAGTACGAGACGCCGTTGCCCAGCCACAGGCGTCGGTACGCGGTGACCTTCAACGGCCGGATGTCCATCAGCGCGGACCTGTGTTGCCGGTGCTCCTCGACGACCTGCTCGGTCGACTCGACGGCGTCCTGGCTCACGGGGCGAGCCTCTCCACGATCCAGTCCCGTTCCCCAGCGCTTTGTTGTCCCGTGCGCCGGTAGCGCAGCCGGTCATGCAGCCGGCTGCTGCGGCCCTGCCAGAACTCCACGGTCTCCGGGGTCAGCCGGAAACCACCCCAGTGCGGCGGCGCCGGCACCGGCCCGTCGCCGAACCGCTCGACCGCCGCGGTCATTCCGGCCTCGACCGCCGCCCGATCGGGCAGCACCCGCGACTGCGGGCTGGCCCACGCTCCCAGCTGGGAGCCGCGCGGCCGGGAGGCGAAATAGGCCTCGGTCTCGGCCCGGGTCACCCGCTCGACCGGCCCGCCCACCAGCACCTGGCGCTGCATGGGGAACCAGGGGAAGACCAGGCTTGCGTACGCGGTGGCAGAAAGCTCGATGCCTTTGCGCGACTCGTAGTTGGTGTAGAAGACGAAGCCACGGGCGTCGTACTCCTTGAGCAGGACCGTACGCGCGGAAGGGCGACCGTCACGGTCGGCCGTCGCCACCACCATGGCATTGGGTTCCGGCAGGCCGAAGGCCGCCGCGTCGGCGAACCAGACGGCGAACTGGGCTGTCCAGTCGGCCGCCAGATCGGTCTCGAGCAGGGCCTCGTGCTGCGCGTAATCGCGGCGCATCCCTGCGGGCGAGGGGGGTTGCAGACTCACCACGCTCCTAGCTGACTGTCAACATCACCGTAAGTCGCCCCGGTCCGTCCGTCAGGTCGGTCAGGATGGGTGTCGCGGAGAGCACACTGCGCCAGGTCGCCCTCCCGGTACCCGACGGGGAAGATGAAACACTTACCGCTTTTGCCCAGGGCTCCACTTACCGCTGCCCAGGGGGCATTGTCAGCAGGGAGAACCGTGACCGATTTCAAGCCCGGCCTCGAAGGCGTGATCGCGTTTGAGACCGAGATCGCGGAACCCGACAAGGCCGGTGGCTCGCTCCGCTACCGGGGCGTCGACATCGAGGACCTGATCGGCCAGGTGTCCTTCGGCGACGTCTGGGGCCTGCTGGTCGACGGCCGGTTCGGCACCGGCCTGCCGCCGGCCGAGCCGTTCCCGGTGCCGGTGCACTCCGGCGACATCCGGGTCGACGTACAGTCGGCGGTCGCCATGCTGGCGCCCTACTGGGGGCTGTCCCAGCTCCTCGACATCGACGACACGCAGGTCCGGCGCGACCTGGCCCGGGTGTCGGTGACCGCGCTGTCGTTCATCGCGCAGGCGGCCCGCGGGCTCGGGCTGCCGGCGGTGCCCCAGAAGGACATCGACAAGGCCGGGACGATCGTCGAGCGGTTCATGCGGCGGTGGCGGGGCGATCCCGACCCGCGGCACGTCAAGGCGGTGGATGCCTACTTCATCTCGGCCGCCGAGCACGGCATGAACGCGTCCACCTTCACCACCCGCGTCGTCGCCTCGACCGGCGCCGACGTGGCGGCCTGCATCTCATCCGGCATCGGCGCGCTCTCCGGCCCGCTGCACGGCGGGGCACCGTCCCGGGTGCTGCACATGATCGAGGCGGTCGAGCGCAGCGGCGACGCGGAGGGCTACGTCAAGGGCGTCCTCGACCGCGGCGAGCGGCTGATGGGCTTCGGCCACCGGGTCTACCGGGCCGAGGACCCGCGCGCCCGGGTGCTCCGGCGCACCGCCCGCGAGCTGGGCGCGCCCCGGTTCGAGGTCGCCGAGGCGCTGGAGCGGGCCGCGCTGGCCGAGCTGCGGGCCCGCAAGCCCGACCGTGTGCTCGCCACCAACGTGGAGTTCTGGTCGGCCGTGGTGCTCGACTTCGCCGAGGTGCCGGCCCACATGTTCACCTCGATGTTCACCTGTGCCCGCGTCGCCGGGTGGAGCGCGCACATCCTCGAGCAGAAGCGCCTGGGCCGCATCGTGCGCCCGAGCGCCCGCTATGTGGGACCGAACTCACGCAAGCCGCAGGACGTGGAGGGCTGGAACGCCCTCGCCCATAATGAGTCGCTGTGACTGACATCCGGATTCCCGACGAGATCAAACCGGTCGATGGACGCTTCGGCTCCGGGCCGAGCAAGGTTCGCCCCGAGGGCGTCGAGGCGCTGTCCGCGGTGTCACGGACCTTCATGGGCACCTCACACCGCCAGCGCACGGTCAAGGACCAGGTCGCCCGCCTGCGCCGCGGCCTGGCCACGTTCTTCACCCCGCCCGACGGGTACGAGGTGATCCTCGCCAACGGCGGCACCAGCGCGTTCTGGGAGGTCGCCACGTTCGGGCTCATCCGCGACCGGGCCCAGTTCGCCGAGTTCGGCGAGTTCGGGGCGAAGTTCGCCAAGGCCGCACAGGACGCGCCGTTCCTGAGCGACCCGACCGTGCACAAGGCACCGGGCGGCGAGGCCGCCTTCCTGACCGCCGAGGCCGGCGTCGACGTCTACGCCTCGGTCCACAACGAGACCTCGACCGGTGTGGCCGTGCCGGTACGCCGGGTGGCCGGGGCCGACGAGGGCGCGCTGCTGCTCACCGACGCGACCTCGGGCGGCGGCAGCCTCGAGGTCGACCTGCGCGAGACCGACGTCTACTACCTGGCTCCGCAGAAGGCGCTGGGCTCGGACGGCGGCATCTGGCTGGCGCTGATGTCGCCGGCCGCGATCGAGCGGGCCTTCGAGATCAAGGCGACCGGGCGCTACATCCCGCAGTTCCTCGACCTGGTCACGGCCATCGAGCAGTCCCGGCTCGAGCAGACGTACAACACGCCGGCGCTGGCCACCGTGTTCCTCGCCGCCGAGCAGCTCGACTGGATGAACGCGCAGGGCGGCCTCGCCTGGGCGGCCAAGCGGTCCTCGGAGAGCGCGGCCGCGATCTACGGCTGGGCCGACCGGAGCGAGTTCGCGACGCCGTTCGTGACCGACCTCGCGCTGCGGTCGAACGCGGTCGCGACGATCGACTTCGCCGACCGTGTGGACGCCGCCGCGGTGGCCAAGGTGCTGCGGGCCAACGGCGTCGTGGACACCGAGCCCTACCGCAAGCTCGGACGCAACCAGCTGCGGGTGGCGCTCTATCCGACCGTCGACCCGTCCGACGTGACGGCGCTGACCGAGTGCATCGACTACGTCGTCGAGCGGATCTGAGGGTGACCGGGCGCCTCCCGCGCGAGGCGCCCTGCGCTGCCCAGTGAATTTATAGACGGCGCGCCTACCTCCATTGGGTGATCGGGGCGCGTAGCGTATTCCGAAACGCGCCCGGGTGGCTGACTCTCGGGAGCACAGGCCAACGCGTCAATGTGACGGCGCCAATGTGCCGGCGTCAATGTGACGGCACGGGACGGAGGCAACGCATGCGGCCGGTACGCTTCGTCGCCCTCTCCGAGGACGGTCAGGCTCTGGTGCTCGCCGACGAGGTGGGCCGCCTTCTGGCACTTCCTCTCGACGACCGCATCAACGGCGCTCTCACCCAGGAGACGCACGCCCCGCACTCCGGTGGTTCGCTGGCCACGATGGCGCCCGACGTGACTCCGTCGCTGTCGCCGCGCGACATCCAGGCCCGCATCCGCTCGGGCGAGTCGGCCGAGGACGTCGCCCGCGTCGCGGGTGTCCCGGTCGACCGCGTGCTGCGCTACGCCGGTCCGGTGCTGCAGGAGCGGGCGATGCTCGCCCAGCACGCCCGGCGCACCCGCCTCAAGACGTCCGACTCCGGCGCACCGCTGGCCGACGTGGTCGACAGTCGCCTGGCCCAGCACGGCATCGACGCCGAAAAGATCTCGTGGGACGCGTTCCGCCGCGAGGACGGCACGTGGCGCATCGTCGCGACCTGGCCCTCCGGCAAGGCGACCGCCCAGGCGATCTGGGATCTCGACAAGGGTCGCCAGGTCGTCTCGCCCCACGACGACATGGCGCAATATCTCTGCGCCGAGCGCCCGACCCAGATCCTCGGGCAGGACCCGGTGCCCGAGCGCGGCTTCGGCGGCGACCGGGGTTTCGGTGCCGACCGCAGTTTCGGTGCCGACCGGGGCCACGGCCTGCCCGGCCCGGCCCGGGGCAACGAGCCCGCCCGGGGCGGTCACGGCCTGCCCGCGGCCGAGCCGTCCACCCCGCGCCCGACCCGCGACCCGATCCGGGCCGGCCGGGACGCACTGCTCGCCTCGCTCGATCGCCCGCTCGGCGGGCAGAACGCCGGTCGTGGCGTCGACGCCGGCCCGTCCGAGACCCGGCGCCCGGTCGCCGGGGGTGCGGCGGCGCTGCTCGGCGGCGGTTCCGGTTCGGCCTTCGACGACGACGCCGACCTGCCCAAGGAGGTGCCGGCCGTGCCTTCGCTGGCGGTCCTGCGGCCGCGGCGCAC
>DASWRZ010000178.1:0-13303 GCA_036402935.1 Actinoplanes sp. | reverse complement strand
GGGACACCGCGCCCGGGTGGGCCGACGCCAGCGTGGCCGCCACCTCCTCGTGGAAGTGGGTGCGGTTGGCCAGGCCGGTCAGGCCGTCGAACAGGGCCTGGTGCCGCAGCCGCCCCTCGTGCTCGCGCAGCTCGGCCAGCGTGGTGTCGAGCCGGGAGATCAGGCGGGTGCTGTCGTGGAAGGCGGCGAGCTTGTGGATCGGGGCGTTGCCGTTGAGAATGATCTTGAACGTGGCGAACGAGGTGGTCAGGATCACGGCGGCCGTGATCAGGGTGCCGGCCAGGTCGTCGGCGCCGGGCCGTACGACGAAGCACCAGGCCACGACCGCGCCGAAGAGGAAGAGCGCGCCGGCTCCGGCGAGGATCCGCCAGAACCGCCGGGTCGGCCCGGTCGCGATCCGCGACACCTGCCAGGCCGACATGTCATGGCAACCGACTGGCGACCCGGCGCCCTCGCCTGAGCCGTCGCAGGCGCGCTGGCATGATTCATTGATGACGAGTCGGGGACTCGCGCTGCTGGTGGCCGGCGCGTACTTCATGGAGATCCTCGACGCGACCGTGATCGCGCCCGCGGCCCCGCACATCGCGGCCGACCTGGGCGTGCCCGCGGTCGGGGTCAACGTGGCGATCACCGCATACGTGCTCACCCTGGCCGTGCTGATCCCGATCAGCGGCTGGCTGACCGAGCGTTTCGGCGCCCGGCGGATCTTCGTCGGCGCGATCGCGATCTTCACGCTGGCCTCGGCCGGGTGCGCGGCCGCGACAAGCCTGCCGATGCTGGTCGGAACGCGCATTCTGCAGGGGGTCGGCGGCGCCATGATGGTGCCGGTCGGCCGCCTGGTCGTCATCCGCACCACCGCGAAGACCGACCTGGTCAAGGCGATCGCCTACCTGACCTGGCCGGCCCTGGTCGCGCCGCTGCTGGCGCCGGCCCTCGGCGGCGTCCTCAGCACCTACGCCTCGTGGCGGCTGATCTTCCTGATCAACCTGCCGCTGGGCGTGGCCGCGTTCGTCCTGGCCCGCCGGCTCGTTCCCGACGTGCGATCCGATGACGCGGGCCGGCTGGACTGGCGGGGTTTCGTGCTCGCCGCGGCCGGACTCGCCGCCCTGGTGGCCGGCCTGGAGGGTGTCGCCGATCCGCATCCCGACTGGCCGGTGGCCGTCGGCGCGCTGATCCTGGCGGTGGTCGCGATCGCGCTCACGATCGCCTATCTGCTGCGGGCCGACCGCCCGCTGGTCCAACTCCGGGACCTGCACATCCGGACCTATCGCGTCACGGCCGCGGGCGGCTCGGTCTTCCGGGCCGTGATCACCGCGATCCCGTTCCTGTTGCCGCTCTTCTTCCAGCTCGGCTTCGGCTGGAACGCGGCGCACGCCGGCCTGGTGGTCATCGCCCTGTTCGCCGGCAACATCGGCGTCAAACCGGCGACCACCCCGCTCATGCGCCGCTTCGGCATCCGCCTGGTCATGCTCGGCGCCGTCATCGCCTCGGCCGCGTGCCTGGTCGGCATAGCTTTCCTGCGGACCACCACGCCGCTCGCGGTCATCCTGATCCTGCTGGTGCTGAGCGGGACCTTCCGGTCCATCGGCTTCACCGCCTACAACACGGTGGCCTTCGCCGACGTCCCCGCCGACCGCATGACCAGCGCCAACACCCTGATGTCGGCGGTACAGGAGCTGGGCGCGGGCCTCGGCGTCGCGGTCGGCGCCCTCCTCGTCCGCCTGGGCGGTGCCCTCGGCACCCAGCCCTACCGCTTCGCCTTCATCGTCCTGGCCGTCGTCCTGGCCGCGCCGGCTCTCGAGGCGATCGCTCTGCCGCGCGAGGCGGGCAACGTCGTGGCCGGTCGGTCCGGCTAGGCGCGTGCCCGGCTCGGGCCCGCTCAAGCATTCGCCGTGGGCCGCGGCGCCGACGAGCGCGCGTAGATCGCCGCGATCAGCGTGCCCACGCACAGGGCCGCCGCGCTCAACCCGAGCGACCAGTGGATCCCCACGACGGCCCCGAACAGCCCGACCGTGATGCCGCTGCCGAAGCGCAGACCGTTGGCCGACATGCCGTAGACCCCGATCACGCGGCCCCGATCGCCGGGCGGCGCCAGCAGCTGCACCACGGTCTGGCCGATCGACATCGACGCCAGGCTGGCCACCCCGCCGACGACCAGGAGCGCCACCGCGGCCGGATAGTTTCCGGCGACCGCGAACCCGACCGTCGACAGCCCGTAGATCCCGGTGCTCACCACCGCCGCCGGGATGCTGGCCGGGATGCGGCCGGTCGCCTCGAGCAGGATGCCCCCGAGCACACCGCCGGCGCCGTTGGCGAACAGCAGGATCCCGTACGCCGTACCCGCGCTGCCCGCACCCAGGTCCTGCGCGAAGATCGGCATCGACGACTGCATGGACGCGCCCACGAAGAACGACCCCAGCCCACCCAGGATGATCATGCTGACCAGGGTGTGGTTGCCCCGTACGTCCTTGAGCACCCGCACCGAGTCGAGCAACCCGAGCCGACGGCGCGGGACGCCGCCGTCGCGGGTGTGGCCGGTGAACCGCGTACGGAAAAGGAAGAGTGTCAAAGGCAGGTAGAAAGCGATGTTGACGAAGATGCCCCGGGTCGGCCCGAGGCCCAGCAGTAGGGCCGAGCCGACCACCGGCCCGAAGAGCACACCCAGACTGCGGAACGTCGCGTTGAGCCGCACCGCACTGGGCAGCTCCTCGTCGCCGACGAAGTCGTGCAGCATCAGCTGCTCGCCCGGCCCCCACAGCGACCCCGCCAGGCCGTGCAGAACCAGCAGCAGGCAGGCTTCCCAGACCTGCAGCCGGCCGGTCAGGAAGAGCACGCCCCACGCCGCCGAGACCAGCATGAACAGGGCCTGCGCGACCTGGATGACGCGGCGGCAGTCGAACCGGTCGGCCAGCGACCCGAAATAGACCGAGAACACCAGGAACGGCACCCAGTGGCTGATCACCTCGAACCCGGCCAGCGAGGGGGAGTGGAACTTCTGCCACAACTGCCAGTACGTGATGACGTGCTCGATGTTGTCGGCCATCATGGCCAGCGCCGCCCCGAACAGGTACGGCCGGCAGTCCCGGTTCCGGAGCGCGGCGAACTTGCGGGCAGTGGCGGTCGGCATAAACGTCAGACTGCCAAGTCGCCTGTCGGGGCGGCCTCGCAAGTGATCAAGACCACCCCCGCCCACGTCACCGAGGTCCGCCGCCGGCGGCCAACGTTCTGGCCGCCGCCCGCCGCTGTGTCTTCTTGCCCCGGGCGCCGAGCCGGTCACACCTCAGGTGTGACCGGCCGGAGCGTGTCGTCGGCATATCGAAAATCGCATACGTGCCGGCAACACCGCCCTGCCTTGACTGGCAGGTATGACCCACAGCGAATCAGCACGAACGGCGGCGTCCTGGTCATCTTCGGCCGTCTCGACGATGGGGATGACAATTTATGGATGCGGGCCGGACGAGGCCGTTCTGTTCCGGCAGATGGCGCCTCGCTTCGGCGTAGTGCCGACGATAACCGAGGCGGCGGTATCCGAAGCCAATGTCGAGCTGGCGTCCGGAAACCGACACGTCAGCGTGGGTCATAAGACTCGGATCGCGGACGCCACCCTTTGTGCGCTCAGCCGAGCCGGCGTGCAGTACATCTCCACCAGAAGCATCGGATACGACCATATCGACGTGGGCTACGCGGAAAGCGTCGGCATTTCCGTGGAAAATGTCGCCTATTCGCCGGACAGCGTGGCCGACTACACGCTCATGCTCATGCTGATGGCCGTGCGAAATGCGAAAACCGTCCTCCGCCGTGCGGATGCTCACGACTATCGGCTGAGCGAGGTGCGCGGGAGGGAACTGCGCGACCTGACCGTCGGCGTAGTCGGAACGGGACGCATCGGCGCAGCGGTCATGGACCGGCTGCGAGGTTTCGGCTGCAGGATACTGGCCAATGACAGTCGTCCGAAGGCCGCGGCCGAATACGTCGCTCTTGAGGAATTGCTGCGGCAGAGCGACATCGTGACGCTTCATGCCCCGCTCAACACCGGCACCCGCCACCTCTTGAATCGCCGGCGTATCGGGCTGATGAAGCCCGGTTCGTTCATCGTCAACACCGGACGCGGTGCGCTCCTCGATACCGAGGCCCTTATCTCGGCGTTGGAGAACGGCAGGCTGGGCGGTGCGGCGCTGGATGTCCTCGAAGGAGAGGAAGGAATCTTCTACGCCGACCACAGGAACCGGTCCGTCGAAAGCAAGCAGCTGTTGCGGCTGCAGGAGCTGCCGAATGTGCTCATCAGCCCGCACACGGCCTACTACACGGACCATGCGCTGCGCGACACGGTTGAAAACTCCATCATCAATTGCCTGAAATTTGAAAGCAGGAATCAGCGTGGATAGGTTGAGGGTCGGAATCGTGTTCGGGGGCTGTTCCGAGGAGCACCCCATCTCCGTAAAGTCCGCGCAAGAGGTCGCACGAGAGCTCGACACCGAGAAGTACGAGCCGTTCTACATCGGGATCACGAAAGGCGGCGCCTGGATGCTCTGTGACCGCCCGGACGCGGATTGGGAGAACGGCGGTTGCCGTCCGGCCGTGCTGTCACCGGACAGAAACGTGCACGGACTGCTTGTTCTGGAGCCGGGGCGATACGAAACGATCAGCCTGGACCTGGTGCTGCCCGTTCTGCACGGCAGGCTCGGCGAGGACGGTGCGATGCAGGGTTTGCTGGAGCTCTCCGGCATCCCCTATGTGGGCTGCGATGTCCAGAGCTCCGCCCTGTGTATGGACAAGTCCCTCACCTACGTCGTCGCCAGAAGCGCGGGAATCGCCACTCCGGACTTCCGGACCGTCGCGGCGGACGAGAACATCGATCCCGACCGGCTCACCTATCCCGTCTTTGTCAAGCCGGCCCGCTCGGGATCATCGTTCGGCGTCAGCGAGGTGTCCCGCAAGGAAGACCTGCTGAATGCGGTGGAGACCGCACGACAGTACGACTCCAAGGTGCTCATCGAAGAGGCGGTCGTCGGCCACGAGGTCGGATGTGCGATCCTGGGGAACGATCCGGACCTGATCGCGGGCGAGGTGGATCGAATTTCCCTGTCTCACGGGTTCTTCCGGATCCATCAGGAGAACGATCCGGAGGCCGGTTCGGAAAACTCGACGCCGATCGTCCCCGCGGACATTCCGGCCGAGACGCGCTCGGTCGTCCAGGAGACGGCCAAGGCGATATATCGCGCTCTGGGATGCCGGGGACTGTCGCGGGTCGACATGTTCCTCAAACCGGACGGCACAGTCGTCCTGAACGAGGTCAACACCTTGCCCGGCATGACCTCGTACAGCCGTTACCCGAGGATGATGGCGGCCGCCGGGCTGCCGCTGGCCGAAGTGATCGACCGGATGGTGTCGCTCGCGCTGACCGGAAAACTCGGATGAAAGACGACTTTGTTTTCGTCGACGAGTTTGTGCCCGGAATTCGCTGGGACGCCAAGTATGCGACCTGGGACAACTTCACCGGAAAACCCGTCGACGGATATCGGGCCAATCGGATCGTCGGCACGACGGCTCTGTGCGCGGCCCTGCGGAGGGCGCAGGAAGAAGCCGCGTCGCTCGGCTTCGGCCTGCTTCTCTGGGACGGATATCGGCCCCAGCGCGCCGTGGACTGCTTTATGCGCTGGTCAGCGCAGCCCGAGGACGGCCGGACGAAGCCGCGACACTACCCGAACATCGAGCGGTCGGAGATGTTCGAACGGGGATATGTGGCCGCCAAGTCGGGCCACAGCCGGGGCAGTACGGTCGACTTGACGCTCTATCACCTGGCCACCGGTGAACTCGCTGCCATGGGCGGTGGCCACGATCTGATGGATCCGATCTCGCATCATGGAGCACCGGGAATCGCGCCGGCCGAA
Source organism: Actinoplanes sp. (assembly GCA_036402935.1). Classification (GTDB taxonomy): domain Bacteria; phylum Actinomycetota; class Actinomycetes; order Mycobacteriales; family Micromonosporaceae; genus Actinoplanes. Next base: position 7,412 of record DASWRZ010000178.1, on the reverse strand, counting down.
GCGGGAAATCGTGAACACCTTTGCGCCGTCATGGAGGCCTCCGGTTTTGATCGATACGACTGCGAGTGGTGGCACTACACGCTGAGGAACGAGCCTTATCCGGACACCTACTTCGACTTTCCCATCGCAGAGTCGAGTCGGCCCAGGCAACTGGCAAGGCGCTGACGGTGGCATCGGGCCGCCCCGAAAGCCGGCGTCATCGGTCGGTCGTGTGCGGGGGCGCGGCCGGCAGCCGGACCGTTACGCACAGCCCCCCGGCGGGGCGGGGAGCCAGGGTGAGGGTCCCGTCGTGTGCCTGGACGATGCTCTTGACGATTGCCAGACCGAGGCCGACGCCCGCATGGTCGCCGCGTACCCGTCCGGTGCCGCGCTGGAACGGTTCGACGATCGTGGAGACCAGCTGCGGGGTGAGCTTCTCGCCGGTGTTGTCGACCGTGAGCACCACGGCCCCGGGGCGAGCGCTGGTCGTGACCCACACCGCGCCCGGGCCGGTCCGGTTGTGGACGATCGCGTTCTGCACGAGGTTCGTGGTCATCTGCAGCAGGAGCGCGTGGGAGCCGGCAGTGGGCGTGATGTCGCCGGAGGTCTCGATGGTGAGGCCACGCTCCTCCGCGAGCGGAAGCAGCGTTTCGGTGGCCTCTTCCGCGATCAGGGACAGGTCGACCTGTTCTCGGGTGAAGGACCGTTGGTCGGCCCGGCTGAGCAGGAGCAAAGCCTCGGTGAGGTCGATCGCCCGGGTGTTGACGAAGCGCAGGCGGTCGACAAGCTCGCCGATGTCGCGGTTCCGATCGCTGCGGGCCAGGTCGAGAAGGGTCTGCGTGATCGCCAGTGGGGTGCGCAGCTCATGCGAGGCATTGGCGGCGAATCGCTGCTGTTCGGCGACCTGCGCCTCGAGCCGCGCGAGCATGGTGTCGAAGGCGTCGGCGAGTTCGCGGAACTCGTCCTCGCGGCCCTCGAGCTGGATCCGGTGGGCGAGAGATCCGTTCGCGGCCAGGCGGGTGGCGTGGGTGATGCGGGTCAGGGGCGCGAGCATGCTGCCGGCCAGGATCCATCCTCCGAGCAGGCCGAACATGAGCAGGAAGACCAGCATGGCGGCGGCCTTCGGAGCGAAGGCGCGCAGCAGGTCGGAGCGGTCCGGCCCGGAAAGCTGGGGTGGGCCGAGGACATGGAACCCGTGGTTGGTAGGCACGTCGGGCACGTAACGCAGGAGGAACACCCAGACCACGGCGAGCAGCAGGGTCCCTGCGAGCATGAGGAACCCGGCGTAGCTGAGGGTGAGCTTGAGGCGAACGCTCAAACCGGGCTCCCGGTGTCGATGCGGTAGCCGACGCCGGCCACGGTGGCGATGATCCCGGGTTCGCCGAGCCGCTTGCGGAGTGCCGAGACCGTGATCCGCACGGCGTTGGTGAACGGGTCGGCGTTCTCGTCCCACGCGCGTTCCAGGAGCTCTTCGGCGCTGACGACACCGCCTTCGGCGGTGACGAGGACTTCCAGTACGGCGAACTGCTTGCGGGTGAGCGCGACGTAGCGGCCGTCGCGGTAGACCTCGCGGCGGAACGGGTCCAGACGCAGACCGGCGATTTCTCGTACGGGTGGCCTGTTGTGGGCGCGCCGGCGATCGAGCGCTCGGAGGCGGAGCACGAGTTCCCGGAGTTCGAACGGCTTGGTGAGGTAGTCGTCGGCACCGAGCTCGAACCCGGAGGCCTTGTCGTCGAGACGGTCGGCGGCGGTGAGCATCAGGATCGGCATGCCGCCGGAGGCGACGATGTGCTGCGCGATCTCGTCGCCGGAAGGGCCGGGGATGTCGCGGTCGAGGACGGCGATGTCGTACGCGTTGATGCTCAGCATTTCCAGAGCGGTGTCGCCGTTGCCGGCGATGTCGGCCGCGATCGCCTCCAGGCGCAGCCCGTCGCGGATAGCTTCGGCCATGTAGGGCTCATCCTCGACGACCAGCACACGCATGGGCTCAACCCTATGAGCCGGGGCATATCGCCGGCGTACCGAAAACCGCAGGCCTGTTCCGAAGGAAACGCTTCTTGTTCGGCTTCACAAACCCCAGCCCCAGCGGAGCTGGGCTACGCCGGTGGCGTTGTTGACGGCCAGGCCGCTGCCGTTCTGGCGGGTGAGGGAGTACGTGTCGCCCGAGCGCAGTCCGGGCCAGTAGACGACACCCATCTGCTGGGCGCGCGTGTAGTCGGTGGTGGCCGCGAAGTAGGAGGTGAAGACGTTGCCGTCCTGGTTCTGGCCGCCGGTGTAGGTCAGGCCTGTCGTCATCGGGGCGCCGGCCTCGTCGATCACGGTCCGCCAGGCGTAGGAGCCGACGCGCGGGGTCAGGTTGGCGGTCCACGCCGCGCGGGTCGTGTAGGAGGCCCAGAAGCCGTAGAAGTGCAGCGACAGCAGCGTGCCGCTCAGGGCCGATGCCGCGCCGACGCCGGTCACGTTGTCGTTGTAGCCGGTGCCGCTGATCAGCACCCGTCCGCGCGGCACCGACGAGTGCCGGGACAGCCAGCCCGAGCAGAGGGCGACCCAGTCGTTGAGGCCGTAGCCGAAGGGCTCGTTCATCGGCTCGAAGTACACGTTCGCGTTCGAGCCGTAGCCGGCGACCACCGTGTCCCACATCGTGTTCCAGGCGGTGGTGTCGTCGACGAAGCCGTCGTGGTTGGCCTCCCAGTAGCTGAGGATCACCCGCATGCCGTGCGCGAGGGCCGAGTCCACCGCACCCTTGTACGCCGTCCACCAGGCCGAGTTGACGCTCTGCGGGTTGATCGGCAACCGCACCGTGTTGGCGCCGATCAGGCTCTGGAAGCCGCTCACGATGCCGTCGGCCTTGGCGCGCACCGTCGCGTACGAGTCCGACGCGGTCAGGCCGGTCGGGATCACCCAGCCGTCGACGTAGTTGTCGCGGGCGTCGGCCCAGTTGACCCCGCGGAAGCTGGTGGTCGCGGCGGATGCGGCCTGGGGGACGGTCAACGGGAGCAGGAGTGCCGCGGCGATCACAGCGATTCGGCGAAGCGTCATCATGAGCCTCCAAGACGTCGAAGCCCGTCAATGGTTACGTAAACATCCCCCGGGCGTCAAGCCACATTGACCGCCGGGCCGGGCGGCGCATAGGGTCAGCCTGTGACGGCGTGAGGAAGCCTGGGGAGGATCCAGCACGGTCGCGCCACTGTGAGCGGGCAACCAGAGCCCGCGAGTCAGACACTCTGCTGTCACCGCCCCATCCGCAAAATAGGGACGCACGATCCCTGAAGGAGGCTTCGATGAGCTCTGACTCGATGTCACACCCCACTACCGCCGCCACTCCGCTGGTCATTCCGGCGTCGCGCGCGATCTTCTGGCTGGTCGGCACCGCGCTGATCGCGCTGGCGGTCTACTACTTCGTCGGTGTTGACCAGGGCGCCGTCTCGGTGTTCGGCAACAACACGCTGATCCACGAGTTCGTCCACGACGGGCGGCATTTCCTCGGCTTCCCCTGCCACTGAGTCACGCCGAGACGATGGAAAAACGAATAATCTGGCGCGGCGTTCTCGCCGGCGCCATCGGTGGCCTGCTCGCCTTCGTGTTCGCCAGGATCTTCGCTGAGCCGCAGATCCAGAAGGCGATCGCCTACGAGGACGGCCGCGACCACGCACAAGAGGCGCTCAACGCGGCGGTCGGCATCTCGCCGCACGAGCACGCCGACCCGTTCTCCCGTGCGGTCCAGGGCAACGTCGGCATCGGGGTCGCGCTGATCTTCTTCGGGGCGGCCATGGGTGCGCTGTTCGCCGTGGCGTACGCGCTCTATCTCGGCCGATCCGGCCGGCTGCGCCCCCGCAGCCTGGCCATGTTCCTGGCCGGCGGGGGTTTCCTGGGCTTCTATCTGGTGCCGTTCCTGAAATACCCGGCCAACCCGCCGGCCGTCGGCAACGAGGACACGATTCGCCAGCGCAGTGGGCTCTACCTGCTGATGGTGCTGGCGTCGCTGGTGTTCCTGGTGCTGACGGTGTGGCTGGGCAAGCGGCTGCGGGCGCGGTTCGGCACGTGGAACGCGACGCTGCTCGCCGGCGGCGTCTTCGTGGTGGCGACCGGCATCGTCATGCTGTTGCTGCCGTCGTTCGGCGAGCTGTCGGCCAACGCGTCGCTGCACTCGGCGACGGAGACGCCGGGCCCGCTGACCGACTCGACCGGCAAGATCGTGTTCCCGGGCTTCCCGGCCGACGTGCTGTTCAGTTTCCGCCTTTACTCGGTCGGGGCTCAGGTGCTGCTGTGGGCCACGATCGGCCTGGTCTTCGCTCCGTTGGCCGAGCGCCTGCTCGATCCCAAGCCGGCCCGCGCCAAGGAGACCGAGCTGGTCACCGCCTGAGCACGGCTTCCCATCCCCGGCGGCGCTCCTCCGGTGGCGTCAGCACGCAGTCGCCACAGGTTCCGCCGCCGGGGATCCGGTAGTACAGGCAGCAGTTGTTCCTGATCAGAAACCGCCGCGGTGTTTCCGGCGAGGGCCGCACCAGCGTGCCGGTCCCGGCCAGCGGGGCGATCTTCAACATCTCGGCGACGACGTCGGCGGCGCGGGAGGCGTGCGCCGGCGCCTGATCGGCGATCATCCCCGCCGCGCCGCCCAGAGCCGACGCGACGTTGCCCCACAGCACCTTGGGCGACAGCGCGAAACGCTGCCGGAACGCCTCCAGCAGCGGCGTCAACAGGCCGCCGACGGCGACCTCGGCCAAGGCCTCGGCCAGCGCGGTCACGTCCATCCGGGTGCATGGTCGCGCTTGCGTTCTTCCGTACGCCATGGGCAGCGGGCCGCCCGGCCGCGGCTGCCACCACATCTGATCGTGGCGAGGCGTCGGCAGGTCGCCCCCGGCGACCGCCGCGCCGAGCAGCGGCGACACCACCCGCGAGGCACAGCCGAGGAACGTGACCGAGGCGACCACGCGCAGCGGGACGTCGTCCTCGGCGAGCCCGAACATGCCGATCAGCGTGTCGCGGGCGATCCCCACCCGCTCCGCGGCGACGTCGCCGTCGGCCAGGGAGGCCCACGGGAGCCAGCCGGCATCGGCGGACCACGGCTCCCAGCTGAAGAACGGCCCGAATCGTGCGGCGGTGACCAGAGCGGGAAGCACCAGGTCAGTCAAGCGCACGAAGGTATCGGATGTCATATCGATCGTTCTGACGATCACGAGCGATGATGGTGCCTATGAACAGGTGGAGCGCGCGGGTGCTGATCGCGCTGCTCTGCCTCAGCGCGCTGGCCGTGCTCGCCCGCCCGTCGTCCTGGCCGGCCGGCGCCCGGCTGCCCGCGCTCGACCGCATCCCGCTCGCGCTCCTCCTGCTGCTGCTCGCCCACGGCCTCGCCGGTCGCCGCCGCCTCGCACTGCAGGTGGCCCTCGGGCTGATCGTGTTCGCGATCCTGCCGCCCGTGCACCGGCGCGAACTGGTGCTGCCGGTCGTGGCCGGGCTGTTGCTGCTGCCCGGGCGCTACCCGGTGCGGCCCGACCCCCAGCGGTTGCGGGCGGCGACCGTGGTGGCCGGTGGGGCGCTCGCGGTCGTGCTGGGCCGGACGCTGTGGGAGACGGGACGCCATCGGGCGTACGCGGCCTCACCGTTCCCGACCGGAACGCCCGACCGTTCCACCCGGGTCTACGTCGTCGTGGTCCTGGCCGCCGTGCTGGTCGCGCTCGCCGTCGCCCTGGCCGCCGCGCCCGCACCGCCCCCGGCCGGCGAGGCCGAGCGGGCCCACGTCCGCCGCCTCGTGCAGGATCCGGGGTCGGGCAGCCTGGCCCCGTTCGCCACCCGAGCCGACCGCACGTACGTCTTCAGCCCCCGCGGCGACGCCGCACTCGGCTATCGGGTGCGGTTCGGGGTCGCGCTGGCCGGCGGTGACCCGGTGGGTGCCGACCCGGCGGCCGCGATCGCGGCGTTCGCGCTGCTCTGCGACGAGCACGGCTGGCGCCCGGCCGTCCTCGGCAACGACGCGGCCGCCACCGCCGGCCTGTGGCGGGCGGCCGGCGTGCGGCGGGCGGTCGAGATCGGCGACGAGGCGGTCCTCGACGTCGGCTCCTTCACACCGCAGGGCCGGGCGATGCGCAACGTGCGGCAGGCGGCCCGGCGGGCCGACAACGCGGGCGTACGCGTCGAGATCGGCCCCCTCGACCCGCTGCTCGTCCCGGCGCTCGACGACGTCCTGCGGGACTGGCTGCGCGGCCGGTCCGAACGGGGCTTCGCGATGAACCTCGACGCGCTGCTCACGCCTCGGCCCGACGTACTCCTGGCGGTGGCGCACGATGCCGCCGGCGAGCCGGTGGCCTTCGCCCGTTTCGCGGTCGCGGCCTCCGGCCGCATTCTCTCCCTCGACGTCGCCCCGCGCCGCCGCGACGCCCCCAACGGGGTGGTCGAACGCATGGTCCTGTCGATGATCGACCATGCCCGCGCCCACGGCGCCTCCGAGGTGACGCTGAACTTCGCCGGGATGCGCCGCGTCTACGCCGGGACTTCCGTCGGCGCCCGGATGTTGCAGGTGCCGCTGCACGCCCTGGACCGGTGGATCGAGTTGCGGTCGCTGTGGCTCTTCACCGACAAGTTCCATCCTCGGTGGCGGGCCCGGCAGCTGCGGATGCGGTCGTGGTGGGAGCTGGTTCCGGTCGCCTTCGCGGCGCTGACCTCGGAGTTCGGCACCTCGTCGGCGCCGGCGGAATCGCCGGAGACCTCGCCGGCCGCCGCGCCCGTAAGCTCCTGATCCGGCTGTCGACCACGTGGTCCGCGGGCGCGAACGGACCAATTTCGACACGGTTGGGGACCGCCCCGACCGTCCTGCCCGAACCGCTCGCGGACTGGTCCTCGACCTGATCGCAACCCGCCGCCCCGACACAGTGATCGGACACGCCGATCAGACACCCTGGCCCGCATGCTCGGCATCCACATCAATGTCGCCGTCGCCTGGCAGCAAGCCGCCAGCGGCGACTGGACCAGCTACGCCGCCGACGTCAGCCGCCGCCCTGAACGCCAGCCAACCCAGTAGCCTGACAACCCGCCCGCAATGCTTCGAATCAGCCGCCGCCGCATCCGCGCCTCGCCGATGAGCGGATGGTTCGCAAAGGACCGGCCGATGCTCTCGGCGCTGGTCCGTGCCCTGCCGCCCGGGTTGTGGAAAGCACCGGATCGTCATCCCGGCCACGCTGCTGTCCCTGGCACGGTGGCTGAGCTCGAGGCTTGCAGGTTCCGTCGCGTTAGGTATTACGGTGCCGCGAGGGTGATCATATGGACGAACGGCGCTGGAAGATCGGTGACCTGGCCGCGGCGACCGGGCTGACGCTGCGGGCGCTGCGACACTTCGATGACATCGGACTGCTGTGCCCCGCAGAACGCTCGCCCGCCGGGCACCGCTGGTACACCGGCGACGACGTGCGGCGGCTATACCGAATCCTCGCGCTGCGCCA
>DASWRZ010000177.1:0-10714 GCA_036402935.1 Actinoplanes sp. | reverse complement strand
AGCTGTTCCATGACAGCGTCACGCCCAACGAACACCCGTGACGGAGGACGCGGCACATTCCATAACGTGGTCGGCATCGGCACCTGGCTCGGGTCCGGCAGCGACCCAGGAGCAAGCTTCACCGATCGAGCACCATCACCGGTGAATACGTCGCCATTGATCTGATCGGCAGCGACTGATCGATCGCCGAACGCCGTCGGACCGGTCACGAACGGAAGGTCGCGTTGTCGCCGGTGCTCACATTCCCGGAGATCGTATGCGCGGCGACCGACCTGACCCCAACCGCTTGAACGCTGACACTCCCCGCGGGCAGCATCGTGGCGACCTCACGGGCGAGATCCGGGTCAGCAGCCAAGGCCTTACGGATTTGCAGCCGCAATGCGGCGGCGCCTTCCTCCTCACCCGCCGCAACATCGACGATCGCGCCCTCGATCACCGGCCGCGACTCCTCACGACGCAGAATCCGCTTCAACAACCGGTGGCCAATGCCCACAGTGGCGTCCGATGCCCTGTCCACCACCGCGTCCCGGACCTTGTCCAGGGTATTCACCCCGTACGCGGTAACCGCAGCCGTCACGTATGGCATTACCGCAGCAGCAGTCTGCGCAACATCGACATCCATCGCACCTGCCTACACCGGACAACACCGGACCGGAATCACCAAACGGACACCACTCGACGACGATCAGCAAACCGCCCGAACAGCGGACACCCGACCGAGTCACTCGCAAACAAGATCGACCGGCCATTAGCGGGCCATAACGCCAGGCCACCGACAGGCACTCCAGGCCACTCGATGCCACATCTACCAGCCACCTAAGCAGCTGATGAGACCTCCTTGTACGGTTCCCAAGCTGACAGTGCGGGTTCGATTCCCGTCACCCGCTCAGAGGCAGGGGCCTGTGTCTGCGGAAAGCGCAGACCGGGCCTCTTCGCATATCTCCTGGGGGCCGAGCCCCCAGACCCCGCGGTGCGATGGTTGGTCTGGGGGACCCGCGGTGCGGTGGTTGTCTGGGGTGTTGTCGAGGGCTTTGCGGCAGCGGCAGCGGCCTTCGGCCTGCCGGGGGCGGTGCGTGTGACGTGTGGTTGTCGCCTCGTCTTTTCCGGTCGTGGGTCTCAGTCGCGGGGGCGTGGGTTTCGTGGGCTGAATCGCGTACCTGGTGGGCGGCAATGCTTGGGCGACCTCAGCTCGCTGCCGCGGGCGTTCGCCGGGTTTGTGAGGGGTGCTGCGGCGGGGCGGGCGGCTGGCCTTCGCGTTCAAGGGCGGGGATCGCGGCCGGGATACGGGCAGGACTGACCTGGACGTCTACTGGTGTTCGACCGAGGTTTCGGCCGGCCTGCTGGTGCAGGCCGGCTTCGCAGAAACGGTGCGGTCGGGCGGGCGGCCGGGGCGCACGAGCGGCAGCGGCGGGGCTACCTAGTCATGAGCGAGGAAGATCGAGGCCATCTGGCGCCACTCCTCGAGGGGGAGGTGGTCGCTCGGGTCGGCCGAGAGGACCTGGAGGGCCACGTGGTCGGCGCCTGCTGACAGGTGGGCGTCGACGCCCTTGCGGACGGCGGCCTCGTCGCCCCAGACGACCGCGGTGTCGACGAAGTGGTCGCTGCCCTCGCCGGCCAGGTCTTTGTCGGTGAAGCCGTAGTTGCGCAGCATCGTCGTGTAGTTGGGGAGCGCCAGGTACGAGGTGGTGGTGCGGCGGGCTACCGCGCGGGCCACCGCCGGGTCGGCGCCGAGGAAGACCTTCTGCTCGGGGATGAGCAGGCGGTCGGGGCCGAGGATCTGGCGGGCGTCGGCGGTGTGGGCGGGCGGGGTCAGGTAGGGCAGGGCGCCGGCGGTCAGTTCGCGCGCGGTTTCCAGGGCTTTCGGGCCCAGGGCGGCGATCATGCGTTCGTCGACGGGGACGGAGCGGAGTTTGTCGGTCAGGAAGTCGCGGAGTTTGGTCAGCGGTTTCACGTACGCCTGGCCCAGCGACTCGGCCGTGGGCGCGTGGCCCGAGCCGACACCGAGGGCGAAGCGACCCGCGTAGTGGCGGTCGAGTCGGTGCTGGCTGGCCGCGAGCACCTCGCCCCGGCTGCGCCAGATGTCGACGATGCTGGTGCCGACGACCAGGTTGGTGGTGGCGGCGAGGATCGACTCGACCAGGTGCAGATCGTCGGGCGGGCTGCCGCCGATCCAGACCGAACCGAAGCCGAGTCCTTCCAGCTCCTGAGCGGCCGAGGCGATCAGATTGGCATCCTCCGGCCACAACCGCCGGCTCACCCAGACTCCATAACGCCCGAAGTCGTTCATGATGTAGATCGTACGTTTGACGGGGAGCTGCTGCCGGAGAGGAACGCCACTGTGTACCTGATGATCTCGACTTATACCGTGCCGTTGGAAGAGGTAGACAAGCTGCGGGACGCGCACCTGGCGTTCCTGGACGACAAGGAAGCCCAGGGTCTCGTCGTCTCGGCCGGCCGGCAGGACCCGCCGGCCGGCGGCGTGGTGATCCTCGACGTCGCGTCCGAGGCGGAGGCGTTCGCCGTGATGGCCGACGATCCGTACGTGAAGGGGAACGTCGGCGAGTACAAGGCGGTCGGCTTCAACCCGTCGCGGGGCGTACTGCAGAACTGGAAGGCTTAGAGGTCGGAGCCGCGCAGCAGGCCGCGCACGCCGAGCGACGCCGACACCACAGGAGAGCAGTCGTCGACGATCACGGCCGTGCCGACGTACCGGTCCCCGGCCAGGGACCTCAACGCCCCGGCCTGGGCGCCGGTCGCCGCCCAGTCGTCGACCACGAGCACGCGGTCGTCGGGGCGCAACAGCTCACGCCGTACGCCAAGAAGCTGGACCTCGCCGCGGTGATCGACCACCTCGGTCCAGTCCATCGCCTCGGCGATGGGCCGCCGGGCGCCCGCCCGGTAGGCCTCGACGAAGCCGGCGCCGAGCGACCTTGCGGTCAGCGGCCCGACCAGAAAGCCGGTGACCTCGGGCGAGATCACCACGGTCGGGCGCTCGGCCCGGAAGAGTTCGGCGAGCGCGTCGCCCAGGCCGGAAAGGATCGCCGGGTCGCGCCACCAGCCCGAGCGGTCACTCACCAGGTAGCCCTCGCCGGGGTCGGTCCAGCGGAAGGCGGCCCGCAAACGATCACGCAGATCGGCTGTCACCGCGACATAGTGACACCGGCGTGGGGGTCTGCCGGGCACCGACCGGTCAGAACCCGCTCAGACTACGGGTCAAGTTGATGCAGTGAATCGTTCCGATCGGGCATGCTGTTGCGCGTAACCATGCCTATTCTCTCGCCGGGCCGTCGCCGCCCGGTCAGCCCAGGTTCCCGCGTCGGTCTCGGCGCGGCCCTTGTGCTGCTCGCCGTCGTGTCGGCGGTGGAGCTGGCGGACGGTCGCGAGGCGAACTTCGTGGGCCTGCTCGCCGCGGTGCCGTTCCTCGCCGCGGTTTTCGCGTTCTGGCAGACCGTGCTGCTCGTCGGGGTGCTCGCGGCGATCGTCGGGATGGCCTTCGTGGCCGCCGAGGGCGGCACGCCCAATGTGTCCGGAATGGCGAACATCCTGGGCATCGTGCTGGCCACCGCCATCGCGGCCGCGGTGGCTACGATCCGCCAGCGCCAGGCCGACCGCATCGTCGAATTGCAACGGTTGGCCGCGGTGGCCCAGCAGGCGGTGCTGCGTCCGGTCGGCCCGCAGGTCGGCGCGCTCGCGGTGGCCGGTCGATATATTTCGGCGACTGCCGCCGCCGACATCGGGGGCGACCTCTACGAGGCCCTGGACACGCCTTATGGCGTACGCATCATCATCGGTGACGTCCGTGGCAAGGGACTGGATGCGGTCCGGTTGGCCAGCATCGTCCTCGGGTCGTACCGCCACGTGGCCTACGAGCGGGCCGATCTGAAGACGATCGTGACCGATTTGGACCGGGCGGTCGCGCGCAGCGTCGGCGACGAGGATTTCGTGACCGCGGCCCTGGTCGAGGAGCGCGGCGGCACCCTGACCATCGTCAACTGTGGACATCCGGCGCCGCTGCTGCTGCGCCGTGGCGAGGTCATTCCGCTGGAGCCGACCTCGCCGGCCCCGCCGCTGGGCTTCATGCCCGACGTCAAGCCGCGGGTCGAGCGCCTGGAGCCGGGTGACCGGCTGCTGCTGTTCACCGATGGGCTGGGCGAGGCGCGCCGGGATGGCGAGTTCTTCCCGACCGCCGACCGGGCGTGGCGGCTGCTCGGTCATGGCACGGTGGGGGACGGGCTGGCCTCGCTGGAGACCGCCCTGGTCGATTGGGTGCACGGCCGTCTCGAGGACGACATCGCGCTGGTTCTGCTGGAATACGCGGGCACCGACGAGGAACCGACGGTGCCGATGCCGAGCTGGGAAGTCGGCGCGGCCGGGAGCTAGACCGCTGCGGTTTCCGCGGCCACCGGGGCCGGTGAGACCGGCGTGACCGGTTCCGGTCGGCGGTGCCGTCCGACGTAGCGACGTGGCTGGTCGGCCTGGCGAGGCTCGGGAATCAAATTCTTGATCGTGGCGAACATCTGCGCCTCCTTGGAAGCCGAGAGCTTCGTATCTATGGGGAAGAACGAGCCTCCCGGCGCGCCGATACGTCGGTGAGGCGTAGGAGCTCGCAAATAGCCGAACGGCTGTCCTGCTGCCTGGCCGATCGGGGGCCCTTGATGTGCGAGTCGGCCGGTCCCACCCCCGATCCGGGTGGTTGGTCACAGATCTGCTGCCACCTTGTCGCTGTCTACCGATGGGTAATAGAGTGGTTATTACTGACGGGTAACTCGCGTTTGGGGCCGCACCATGACTCACTACAAGAGCAACCTCCGGGACCAGCAGTTCAACCTGTTCGAGGTCTTCGGGGCTGACCGCGCGTTCGGTCAGGCGCCGTACGACGAGATCGACGCGGAGACCGCGCGCGACGTTCTTTCCGAGGTCAACCGCCTGGCCACCGATGATCTGGCGGCCAGCTACACCGATGCGGACCGCAACCCGCCGGTCTTCGACCCCGCGACGCACACCGCGCCGCTGCCGGAGTCGTTCAAGAAGTCGTTCGAGCAGTGGATGGCGGCCGAATTCTGGCGCCTCGACCTGCCGCCCACGCTCGGCGGCACGCTCGCGCCGCGCGCCCTCTGGTGGTCGCTCGCCGAGAACGTGCTCGGCGCCAACGCGCCCGTCTGGATGTATTCGTCCGGCCCCTCGTTCGCCCACGTCGTCGAGACCGAGGGCACCGAGGAGCAGAAGAAGTGGGCCAAGCTCTTCGTCGAGAAGCAGTGGGGCTCGACCATGGTGCTCACCGAGCCCGACGCGGGTTCGGACGTCGGCGCCGGCCGCTCCCGGGCGATCCCGCAGGCCGACGGCTCGTGGCACATCGAGGGTGTCAAGCGGTTCATCACTTCGGGTGAGCACGACCTGACCGACAACATCATCCACTACGTGCTCGCGCGCCCGGTCGGCGTCGAGGGCGCGGGCGGCCCGGGCACCAAGGGCCTGTCGTTGTTCATCGTGCCGAAGTTCCACTTCGACCCGGAGACCGGCGAGCTGGGCGAGCGCAACGGCGTCTTCGCCACCAACGTCGAGCACAAGATGGGCCTGAAGGTCTCCAACACCTGTGAGATGACCTTCGGCGAGCACGGCGTACCGGCCAAGGGCTGGCTGCTCGGCGACGTGCACCAGGGCATCCGCCAGATGTTCATGATCATTGAGTACGCGCGGATGATGGTCGGCACCAAGGCGATCGCCACGCTGTCCACCGGCTACCTGAACGCGCTGGAGTACGCGAAGAACCGCGTGCAGGGCGCCGACCTGGTGCAGAACGACGACAAGGCCGCTCCTCGGGTCACGATCATCCACCACCCGGACGTACGCCGCTCGCTGATGCTGCAGAAGTCGTACTCCGAGGCGCTGCGCGCGCTGACCGTCTACACCGCCACCTGGCAGGACAAGGTCGCGATCGCTCAGGCGAACGGCGACACGGCGGCGGCCAAGGCCGCCACCAGGATGAACGACCTTTTGCTTCCGCTGGTCAAGGGCGTGGGCTCCGAGCGGGCGTACGAGCTGCTCGGTCACGAGGCGCTGCAGACGTTCGGCGGGTCCGGTTTCCTGCAGGACTACCCGCTCGAGCAGTACGTTCGGGACGCCAAGATCGACACCCTGTACGAGGGCACGACCGCGATCCAGAGCCTCGACCTGATCTTCCGCAAGATCGTGAAGAACCAGGGTCAGGCGCTCGGCGCGCTCGCCGCCGAGATGCAGTCGTTCATCGAGAGCGAGGCCGGCAACGGCCGGCTCAAGGTGGAGCGGCTGGGGCTCGGCAAGGCGCTCGGCGAACTCCAGCAGATCCTCGGCACCGTGATGACCTGGCTGGCCGGGGCGCAGGGCGGCGAGCCGACCGAGCTCTACAAGGTCGGCCTGAGCTCGCGGCGCATCCTGCTCGCCCTCGGCGACGTGGTGCTCGCCTGGCTGCTGCTGCGGCAGGCCGACGTGGCACTCCAGGCACTCGGCGGTGACGTCTCGCCGGCCGACAAGAAGTTCTACGAGGGCAAGATCGCCTCGGCCCGGTTCTTCGTACGCGAGGTGCTGCCGCGGGTGGGCTCCGACCGCCGCATCGTCGAGGCCACCACGCTGGACGCGATGGACCTCTCCGAGGACGCGTTCTGATCCAGCTTTCCCACTCTCCTGGCTCTACCACTCTCCTGCTTTACCACTCTCCTGGAAACGGCTGAGCCGGCGGACAAAGGTGTCCGCCGGCTCAACCGCGTGCGGTGTGCCTTTCCACCAGGCGCATCGAGCCCGGCGAGGTCACCGACCACGAGTCCTCGGTGCGGTGCACGGCCAGGCCGCTGGTCTTCAGGCCGACCTCGTCGCCGTCGTACTGGTCATCCGGCGTGAGCAGCAGGGACACATCGGAGACGGTCGGATTGTGCCCGACCACGAGCACGGTTCTGACCTCGTCCGGCACCCGGCGGAGCAGGTCGAAGACCTCGGTGCGGCCTCCGTCGTACAGGTCCTTCTCGTAGCGCACCTCGGGGGCCGGGGTGTCCGGCAGCGCCTGCGCGAGAGCGATCGAGACGCCTTGCCAGGTTTGCCGGGTGCGCGCGGCGGGCGAACAGAACACGAGGTCGGGACGCAGCCGCTCGTCGGCCAGCCAGGCCCCGGCCGCGTCCGCGTCGGACTCGCCGGCCGTCGTCAGGCGGCGCTCAAAATCGGGCAACTCACCTGGGGCTTCGGCCTTGGCGTGGCGGAGAAGGACGAGGGTCCGTGCGGTCATGGGAACAGCTTGCCCGATTGAGGCTGCTGTTACCGGGATTGACGTTGGATGCCTCTGGGTAACACGTCATCGGACGGATTGATCGTGGTAAGGATCGAGGAGGGTCCGATGGGCATCGGCGCAAGCATCTTCCTGCTCGCGGTGGGGGCGATCCTCGCGTTCGCCGTCAATGCGCATATCAGCGGGATCGACATCAACGTCATCGGCTGGATTCTCATGGCATGCGGCCTGGTCGGCCTGATCATCACGCTGTGGTACTGGAACAGTCGGCGGCGCACCGTCGTGACACGACAGACGCAGGCTCCGGTGTACCCGGCCGAGCGGGCCGAGTACCGCGAGACGCGGCAGGACGTTCCGCCGCCGCCTCCCCCGGGTTACTGATCTTTTAAAAGCTCGCGTCGCCGGCGGCTGCCTTCCCCCTGGCAGCCGTCGGCGACGCGCGTCTTATCGCAGCTCGGCCGCGATCGCGCCGGCCAGCGGGGTCGCCGGGCGGCCGAGCAGCGCCTCGAGGTCGGTCTTCTCGACGAAGAGCGCGCCCCGGGATGCGGCCGCGTCGGCGTCGGCGTAGATTTCCGCAGCCGCGGCCGGCACACCGACGCCGACCAGGAACTCGACGTACTTCTGCTCACCCAGGTCGGTGTAGGTGACGTCGCGACCGGACTGACGCGAGATCTCGGCCGCCAGTTCGGCCAGCGTGACGGCCTCGCCGCCCAGTTCGTACACCTTGCCCGCGTGGCCCTCGCCGGCCAGCACCGCCGCCGCGGCCTCGGCATAGTCGGCGCGGGGAGCGATGGAGATCTTGCCGTCCGCGGCCGCGCCGAACATCCCGTGCTCGAGCGCCTTCGCGAGGTCGTAGTTCTCGAGGTACCAGCCGTTGCGCAGCAGCGTGTGCGGGACGCCGGAGTCGGCCAGCATCCGCTCGGTGACCAGGTGCTCGGCGGCAAGCTTCAGGTCGGTCGTGTCGGCCTTGGGCGCGCTGGTGTAGACGATCAGGCCCACTCCGGCCTCTTTGGCCGCCTCGACGACGTTGCGGTGCTGTTCGATGCGCCGGCCGACCTCGTTGCCGGAAACGAAGAGGACCTTGTCGGCGCCGGCGAAGGCGGCCTTCAGCGCGGCCACATCCTCGAACGGCGCCACCTTGGTGGTCACGCCCAGGTCGGCGATCTTGTCGACGGAACGGCCGGTGGCGACGATCTCCGAGGCCGGTACGCCGCGGGCGAGCAACGACTCCACGACGTGGCGGCCGAGGTGTCCGGTGGCTCCGGTGACGACGATGGTCATGCTGAACTCCCTAGTCGATTACGGCTTGTCGATTGAGCCAACGTGCCTGGTCAGGGATCACTTCCCAATAGATAGAGGGCACCTTGAAGTGCAGTACACACCTGAGAGATAGTGTCCAGGTGAAGGCTGATATCTACGACCGGAAGTGCCCGAGCCGCCAGGTCCTCGACCGGATCGGCGACACCTGGAGCGTGCTCGTCGTCGCCTCGCTGGCGCACGGGCCGCGGCGCTACACCGAGTTGGCGAGACGGATGGACGGGGTGAGCCCGAAGATGCTCACCCAGACGCTACGTGGGCTGGAGCGCGACGGCTTGATCTCGCGGACGGTGCACGCGGTCGTGCCGCCCCGGGTCGACTACGAGTTGACCAAGCTCGGCGAGAGCCTGCTGGAGTTGGTCGGGGCGTTGGAGAACTGGGCCGAGTCACACATCGACGACGTGCTGACCGCCCGATCTATGTACGACAATCAAGCATGAACCGCCTTCCGGCGGCAATTAGGCACAAATCGCCTCTTAGACCAATCAGGCATAAAGCGCGAAATAGATCGCGATGTGGTGGCTGATGGCGGCGACCAGCGTGCAGGCGTGGAAGAACTCGTGGTGCCCGAAGACGGTCGGCCAGGGGTTGGGGCGCCGCAGGGCATAGAACACCGCGCCGATGCTGTAGATCGCGCCGCCGATCACCAGCAGGACCAGGCAGGTGACGCCGCCGCGGTGCAGCACGTCGGGCAGGATCGCGATCGCGCCCCAGCCCAGGGCGAGATAGAGCGGCGCGCCGACCCAGCGAGGCAGGTGCGGCCAGATGGTCTTGAGGGCGACCCCGCCGAGCGCGCCGGCCCAGATCAGGCTCAACATCAGCGACGCCTTGCCCGGGCTCAGCAGTTCGACGCAGAACGGCGTGTAGGTGCCGGCGATGAAGATGAAGATCATCGAGTGGTCCATCCGGCGCATGATCTGGTAGCCCTTTTCGCTCCAGACCCGCCGGTGGTAGAGCGCACTGATGCCGAACAGGCCGCACACCGTCGTGCTGTAGATCAGGCAGCTCAGAAAGGGTGAGATGCCCGGCCGGCTGAGGGCGATCGAGCAGAGCACGATGCCGCAGACCAGGGCGACGAAGAACGCGTACTGATGGAGCCGGCCGCGCAGGCGCGGCTTGCCGAGGTCGGTCGGCTTCATCTGGAACGGGGCGGTGGTCGTCACGCCTCCCAGGTTACGGCACCGTAAGTTACCAGCAAGTAGATCTTCTGAGGCAGGATGACGCCATGAGGGTACGTCGGGCCGGGCCCCGCGCGCTGCTGATCGAGTGCGCCTCGGCTTCCGAGGCACAGGCTTGGCGGTCGACTCTCTGGGAGCGCCGTGAGCAGGGCGCTTTCTCGGCTGAGGAGATCGTGCCGGGAGAGCGCACGGTACTGCTCGACGGAGTCGACCCCGATCGCGTGAATCTCGGGGATTGGGCTCCGGCCGAGGGTGTTTTGCCGGCGGATGGCCCGCTTGTGGAGATTGCGACTGTCTTCGACGGTGAAGATTTGAACTTTGTCGCTTGCTACTGGGGCGTATCGGTCGAAGCGGCCGTGGGGCGGCTCACTTCGACCGAGTTCACGGTGGCCTTCTGCGGCTTCGCGCCGGGCTTCGCCTACCTGCGCGGCCTCGCCCCCGACCGGGCGGTCCCCCGCCTCGACGCGCCTCGGCCACGGGTGCCGGCCGGCGCGGTCGCCCTGGCGGGTGCCTACGCCGGCATCTATCCCACGGCCTCACCGGGCGGCTGGCGGCTGGTCGGGCGGACAGATCAAAACCTTTTCGACGTACGCCGTGAGCCCCCGGCTCTGCTCGCCCCCGGTACGCGCGTACGCCTGGCGGTGGCCCGTTGATCACCGTACTTCGCGCCGGCCCGCTGACGACCGTGCAGGACCGGGGCCGCCCCGGGTTCGCCCACCTCGGGGTGCCACGGTCGGGGGCGCTCGACCAGCCCGCGCTGCGGCGGGCCAATGCCCTGGTCGGCAACGACCCGTCGGCGGCCGGCCTGGAGACGACGCTGATGGGGTGCCGCCTCCGCTTCAACTCGCCGGCGACGATTGCCGTAACCGGCGCGACCTGCACCGTGAAGATCGACGGACGCCTGGTGGGCAGCACCGACCCGGCGGCTCCGCTCGCGCCGGTCGCAATGCCGCCCGCCGCTGCTGGG
>DASWRZ010000176.1:0-18724 GCA_036402935.1 Actinoplanes sp. | reverse complement strand
CGAAATCTCTGGTTCCACCGCACAGATCGAGACGATAGGGGTGGTGAACGGTGCCTACGCGGGTGCTGCTTGAGGGACCGGCCATCGAGCCACTGCTGGCTCAAGTACGCGATGAATACGGCTCCAAGGTTCGGATCATCTCGGCCGACAAGGTCCGCAGTGGCGGCGTCGGGGGCTTCTTCGCGAAGCAGCATTACGAGCTTTCCGTCGAGGTGCCGGACGAGTCTGCCGAGGACAGGATTGAGATGGCGCGACAAACACGAACGCCGACCGACAACGGCCGGCCCACGCTGGAACAGCTGGTCGAGCGGGCGGAGGCCCAGGACCGGATGGACGAGCCGGCACGTACGGTCAGCCGGCCGTCCCGGCCGCAGGGCCTCGACGCCGACGAGGGGCGGCAGGCCGCCTTCGGTGATACCGGGGCGGCGTTCGCCGAGCTGATGGCCGGGCTCGACGTCGGCGGGCACGACACCGGGCCGATCGGTCCGGCCGGGGCGACGGCGACACGTCCGTCGCCGCGATCCAAGGCGCCGGCGCCGGCCACCTCCCGGGAGGAGACGCCGACCGTACGTCCGTTCCGCCCGGCCACCGCGGCCTCGGCGCCGGTCAACGCGCCGAGCAGCCCGGCGGCGCCCGGATTCGCGGTGGCCACGCCGGCCACCTTCCCGGCGGCCAAGCCGGTGAGCCCGGCCGCCAAGCCGATCACTCCCGCGATCAAGCCGATCAGCCCGGCCGCTTCGCCGGTGAGCCCGGCCGCGCCGACGGCCGCGCTCGCCGCGGCCCAGGCTGCCGCGGCGAGAGTCGCGGCCGCTCAGGCGACCGCCGCCAAGGCCGCGGCGGCTGCGGCGGCCGCGGCGGCCATGCCGGTCAGCCCGGCCGCTGCGCCGAGCAAGCCGATGCCGGCGCTGCCCAACCTGGCCGAGCGGATCGGCGGGCTGTCGCTGAGCGAGGTCGAGATCGACGAGCCCTCGTCCTCCGCGGACGACGAGGAGTTCGGTATGGAGCACGCCGCGACCCCGGTCTCACCGACCTCGGCGGTGCCGCACAACGTCGCGGTCCCGTCGCCGCCGCGGATGGCCGACAACGAGCCGGTGGTCCACAACCTGATATCGGTCGGCATGCCGGAGGCGATGGCTCGCAAGATCACCGGTGGGGACACGTACGCCGGGGTGCTCAGCGTGCTCGCCGCCCGCCCGTCGGCCCCCGGCATCCCGGACGGGCCGGGCGAGATCCTGGTGCTGGCCGGCGACGTCAACCTCGGCGTGCCGATCGCCAAGCAGCTGCTCGAGCAGATCGGGGCGGGCGAGAACCATCTGCTGCTGGCCGCCCCGTCGACCGCGGGCACCGGGCTGCACTCCTCCCGGCTGATCTCCACTCCGGAGGCGGCCGAGGCCCGGGTCGAGAAGCTGCACGCCGCCGACCACCCGTGGGTCGTGGTGATGGACGCGCCGGTCGGTGGCACCGAGCCGCTCTGGGTCAACGACATGTGCGACGCCATCGGGGCGACCGCGGTCTGGTCGATCGTCGACGCCACCCGCAAGACGGCCGACACGGCACGGCACCTGCGTACGCTCGGCGAAGTCGAGGCGCTGATCGTGCACGGAGTGGAACTGACCGCCGACCCGGCCTCGGTGCTGGGCCTGGACCTGCCGATCTACTCGCTGGACGGCAAGCCCGCCACGCCGCACGCCTGGGCCGCCATGCTCTGCGCCCGGATCGCCGCCGACGTCATGCCGGTCGCGGCCGCGCCCCGCCGGGTGAGCCGTACGGTCCGGCAATGATCCGGCCCTCGGTCCTGCTGTTCGCACTGCTGATCAGTGCGCCGGCTCTGTACCGCTATGTGGTCGACCAGCTCGACATCACGGCGGTACTGATCCGGTTCCTGATCGCGGTGCCGGTGGCGGCCATCCTCTTGGCCGCCCTCCGGTTCGTGACGGCCGGATACGGCCGGACCGAGGAGGAACCGGCGGCCACCGTGGTCAAGCCGTTGCCGATGGACACGCCGCAGGAAGCCGGCCCCGGTTTGCCCAGTTGAGCGGCGGCCCGGTTTGCCCAGTTGAGCGGCGGGCCGGTTTGCCCAGCTGAGCGGGGGGTAATCTCCGCTGGTGACGACAGTGGACAATCGGACCGTTTCGAGGATCAGCCTCGTGGTCATCGGCCTCGTGCTGGCAACCTTGCTGGTTCTCACGCTGGCCTGGGAGGCACGCCAGGTTCTCACCTGGGTCGTCATCGCCGGCTTCTTCGCGGTGGCTCTCCACCCGGTCGTCACCTGGGTGGAGAACCGCGGGCGATGGCTCAAGCGCTGGCTCGCCACGCTGATCGTGTACCTGCTCGCGGTCGCCTTCATCGGTGGCCTGATCTCGGTCTTCGTGATCCCTCTCGTGCACGAGGGCACCCAGCTGGCCAACAACACGCCCCAGCTGATCGCCGACATCAAGGCGGGCCGGGGGCCGGTCGGCGGCTTGGCCGAGCGGTTCCACGTGCTCGACTACATCCAGAGCCACGAGACCCAGATCCGCGGCTACGTGTCGCAGCTCGGTGCCCCGACCCTGGCCGTGTTGCGCGGCGCCGCCACCGGCATCGCCGGGCTGGTCACCATCTTCGTGCTGTCCTATCTGATGGTGCTCGAAGCGCCGAAGGTGGTCAGCGGGTTCCTGGCGCTCTTCAACGAGCAGCGGGCCGCACGCATCCGCCGGGTCAGTCAGGACTGCGCCAAGACGATCACCGGTTACATCAGCGGCAACCTGCTGATCAGTCTGATCTGCGGCCTGCTGACCTTCGCCGTACTCGCCGTCATGCACGTCAAATACGCCGGCCTGATCGCCCTGTTCGTCGGCCTGGCCGACCTGATCCCGCTGGTCGGCGCCACGCTCGGGGCGGTGGTGGCGGTGCTCGCCGGCTTCACCCACTCAGTCACCGCGGGCATCGTCGTGGTCGTCTTCTTCGTCGTCTACCAGCAGCTGGAAAATCACCTGCTGCAGCCGCTGATCTTCGCTCGCACGGTCCAGCTCAACCCGCTGGCCGTGCTGCTGGCCATCCTGATCATGACCGAGCTGGCCGGCATCCTCGGCGCGCTGCTCGCCATTCCGATCGGCGGCATCATCCAGATCATCGCGCGCGACATCTGGGACACCCGCAACGGACGGCTCAAGTCGGTGCCGACGACCGGCACCGACAAGAAGCCGGTGCCGGCGACCGCTCCGGTGACCGACCCGGTGGTGGCCGGTCCGGTGATGGCCGATCCGGTGGCCGAAGCTCAGGCGTGAATGTCCAACCGTCCGCCGCCCGGTGCCGGCCGGCGGACGGCCGGAGCGGGCTCGTTCTGCGGCTGCTGGCCTGAGGCGCCCTCGCGACCCCCGCTGCCGGCCCATCCGGGCGTGTTGGACTGCTGCCGCCCCTGATCCTGCTGAGCGTTGCCCTGCCGCAGGTCGAGCGTGGTGTTGCCGAAGCCGGCGTCCTGCAGCTCGCGCCGAAGTTCGCCGATCGCGTCCCGGATCGCATCTGTCGCCGCGTCGGTGGCACTCGTCAGCTGCACGTTGATGTCGCCGTTGCGGATCTCCGCCACCACCTGCACCGGGCCGAGGTCGACCGGGTGCAGCTGCACGGTCAGGCGGTGGATGCCGTCGGCATCCAGCCGCAGCGGAGCGATCCGCATCGCCAGCTGAGCGACCGGCGGCGGCGTCGGTACCGGGCTCGACGGGGCCGCCGGTGCGGCCGGAGCGGTGGGCGCAGCGGGTGCCGCCGCTTGCGGCCCATTCAGTACGCCCGCAGCCGCCACACCCACATCGACTCCCGGGGTGGATGCGGCCGCGGGGACCGGTCCGGCCGGGTTCCCGGGTACGCCGTCGGCCGCGCCCGCCGCGTCGGGCGTCGCCGGTCCGGCCGCGGCCGGACCGGCGGTCCTGGGCCGGTCGCCGCCCGCGGAGTGACCGCCCGCCTGCTGCCCGCCGGGCTGGCTGCTGACCGCCGGTGCGGCGGCGTTCGGTCCGATCGCGGGCACGCCGGTGGCCGGTGCGCCGGCCGCCTTCCCGGTTTCGCTCGAGCCGGGCTTGTCCTGGCCGAGTCCGGCCAGGGCGCCCCCGGCCGGGCCGAGCTGGGCGGCCTGGGCCTGACCAGTTTGTCCCGCCTGCGCCGTCGCGCCGCCCTGAGCCTGCACCGAACCGGCCTGGCTGCCCAGGGCCTGACTGCCCGGTGTTTGAGCGCCTGGTGTTTGAGCGCCCGGTGTTTGAGCGCCCGGTGTTTGAGCGCCCGGTGTTTGAGCGCCCGGTGTTTGAGCGCCCGGTGTCTGAGCGCCCGGTGTCTGAATGCCCGGTGTCTGAGCGCCTGGTGTCTGAGTGCCCGGCGTTTGAGTGCCCGGCGTTTGAGTGCCCGGCGTTTGAGTGCCCGGCGTTTGAGCGCCTGGCGTTTGAGCGCCTGGCGTTTGACCGCCCGGTGTCTGAATGCCCGGTGTCTGAGTGCCTTTTGCCTGAGCACCCTTTCCTTGGGCACCCTTTCCTTGGGCACCCTGAGCCTGAGCGTCCTGAGCTTGCGACTGGGCGGCCTGCGCGAGCTGAGCCGCGTGGGTCGCGGTGAGGTTGGCTCGGGCCGGGGTCCACTGTCCGGCCGCGGCACTCACCGGTGCCTTACCGTCGCCGGCCTTCCTGGCTGCCGCGTCCGTTGCGGCAGAGGCGGCCGGAGCGCCTTGAGCGGCGGCGACACCGGCCTGCGCGGCCGCCTGGGCGGCGGTCGCGGCCGTGGTTTCGGCCTGAGCCGGGCTCGCCACGGCCGGTCCGGTGACCGCCTCGGCCTGAATGGCCTTCCCCTTGGCCGGGACCGCGTCGTCGGTGGCCTGACCCGGTTTGTTCCCGGACCGGGCCCGGCCGGTCTTGCTGCCGTTCGCCGTCTTGGTGTCCTCGCCGGGCTTTGCCTGGCCGCTGGTGGCCTCATCGGTCTTGGCCGCGCCGTCGGAGTCCTGGGCGGCCTTCGCCTGGCCGTTGTCGGCGGTCTTGTCGGCGGTGACCCCGTCGGCGCTGCTGGGCTCCGCGCCGGCCTGATCGGCGGACTCGGCGGCGTCACCGGCCGCGGAGGTGCGGTCGGCGGCCTGATCCGAGACCCGGTCGGCGGCCCTGTCGGCGGCCCGGTCGGCGGCCCGGTCGGCGGCCCGGTCGGCGGCCCGGTCGGCTGCCATCCGGTCGGCCGCGTCGCGGCTGGCCGCGTCGCGGCTGGTGCTCACCCGGTCGGCGGCGGCCCGCGCCGCCGCGTCCTGGCCCGCGTCGGCCCGGTCGGCCGCGTCGCGGCCCGCCGCGGCACGGATCGCCGCCTGGCCGTCGGCCGAACGCCGATCGGCTCGATCGGCCGCCGCCCGCGCGGTGGCCTGGTCGTCGGCGGAACGCTGGGCGTTCCGGCCGGCCGTGGCCCGCTCGAGGGCGGCCCGGGTGGTGGCCGTCCGGTCGGCTGCGGTCCGGTCGGCTGCGGTCCGGTCTGCCGCGGTCCGGTCGGCTGCGGTCCGGTCTGCCGCGGTCCGGTTGGTTGCGGTCCGGTTGGTTGCGGTCCGGTTGGCTGCGGTCTGGTCGGCGGCCGCCCGTTCCGCGTCGGCCCGATCCGCGTCGGCCCGATCCGCGTCGGCCCGATCCGCGTCCTGGTCGTTGTCGCGGCCCGACCGGTTCAGCTCGGCCGACAGCGCCGAGCCGAAGTCCTCCGGGTTGTCCGTGCCGCGGGCGCCACCGGCCCGGCGAGCCGGATCGGTCGAGGTGATGCGGTCGGGACCGGTAACGGAACTCGGCACATTCATTCGGCTCTCCAACGTCGGCGGGAAAGGGGTCGGCGGGCAGGGGGTCGGCGGGAAGGGGTCGGCGGGAAGGGATCGTCTGAGGGGATCAGCCGCCGAGCGCGGCCATCGCCCGCTGCACCTTCGGCACGTACGCCTGGGTCTCGGCGAACGGCGGGATGCCGCCGTAGCGGTGCACCGCGCCGCCGCCCGCGTTGTACGCGGCCAGCGCCAGCGGTACCGACTTGAACTCGCGCAGGTTGCGGGACAGCAGCTTGGCACCGCCGTCGATCGCCTGCGCCGGGTCGAACGAGTCGTTCACGCCGAGCCCACGGGCGGTGCCCGGCATCAGCTGCATCAGGCCCTGGGCGCCGACCTTGCTGACCGCGTGCGGGTTGTAGCCGGACTCGACCTTGGCCACCGCCGCGAGCAGGCGCGGCGACACGCCGTACTTGGCGCCGGCCTTCACGAACAGGTCGCCGTACGGGACACCCCCGAGCGAGCTGCTGCCCTTCAGCGCGGCCGGTCGCGGGGTCGCGGCCGCCTGGGCCGCCGCGGTCGAGTTCTCGGAGACGATCCGGCGGATGTGGGTCGGCTTCTCGTAAACCGACTCGATCTTGACGTGGTCGCCCGGCTTCGGGGCCGCGATCATCTTGTTGTCGCCGAGGTAGATGCCGACGTGGTCGACCGGCGAGTCGAAGGCCACGATGTCGCCCGGCTTCGCCTCGGCCAGGCTGGCCACCGGCTGGCCCACGTCGGCCTGCTCGTACGACAGCCGCGGCAGCTTGATGCCGAGATCCTTGTACGCCCGCTGCACCAGGGCCGAGCAGTCCAGGCCCTTGCTCGGGTCGGTGCTGCCGAAGACGTACGGCGTACCCAGGTACTTCTTCGCCGACGTGACCACGTCGTCGCCGGAGACGCCGCCCGAGGTCTGCCGGAGCTGCGGCCCGTCGTCGCCGGTGACGCCGGCCAGCGTGGAGGCGAAGCTGCCGTCACCGCCCGACGGGTCGGTGCCGTCCAGCGCGACGGCGGAACCGTTGGTGGGCGCGATCCCGAGCTGGTTCTGCAGCTCCTGGATGCGGGCGAGGACGCCGCTGACGCCCATCGTCATGCCCGGCCCCGACCTTCGACCGCCCGATCCTCCGTCATCGGTTCGAGGCCGCGTGCGGCGTTGCGGGCCTTGCTCGTGACCGCGAGTTCGTCCAGGGCCGCCTGGTCCACGCTCAGGTCGTGGGAGCGGACCGCCGCGGCGTGCCGCTCGGCCAGCATCTCGACCGCGCGGCGTCGCTTGGCCGCCTCGGCCAGCTCGGCCAGGCGCTCCCGCTCGACGTCCTCGGCGTCGGTGACCATCCGCTGGGCCCCGTACAGGCCGGCGGCCAGCGACTGCCGGGCCACCATCGAGGCGACCATCGCCCGGGCCGAACCCTCGGACGGCGCGTCCGCACCGACCAGGTCGAGCCGCCGGCGCTTGACCAGGGCCTGCGCGTGCCGGATCTCGGCCCGGGACTGGTTGAGAGCGCCGTGCGCCACGTCTTCCTGGGCCTTGCGGGCGCGAAGGACGGGTGCGAGTTTGAAGAGCCGGTTCAACGTTGTGCCTCCTTGTGAGAGTCGGGGAACCCTCATTCACCGGTTCGGCCCGGCGCTCGTTTCACTGAGCCCCTGCACCCGAGCTGCAACCCCACGTCCTCAAGCGATGGCGATGAGCTGCTGGAGCTGGTACCAGGACGTTTCGATGTCGACACGCTCGTCGATGTCCTGGCGCAGGAACGCGGTGATCTGCGGCCAGATGGCGTTGGCGCGGTCGGCCTCCGGGTTCGTGCCGGGGACATAGGCGCCGATCTCGACCAGTTCGCGTACCTCTCGGTGGGCCGCCATCAGGCGGCGCAGCTCGGTGGCGTCGGCCCGTTGTTCCCGGGTTGTGATCTTGTTGGCCACCCGGGAGATCGAGTCGAGCGCCTGGACGCTCGGGAAGTGACCGGCGGTGGCCAGCTTGCGGTCGAGCACGATGTGGCCGTCGAGGATCGAGCGGGCCGCGTCGGCGATCGGCTCGTTGTGGTCGTCGCCCTCGACCAGCACCGTGTAGAGGCCGGTGATGCTGCCCCGCGCGCCCGGCCCGGCCCGCTCCAGCAGCGAGGCCAGCATCGCGAAGACCGAGGGCGGATAGCCGCGGGTGGCCGGCGGCTCGCCGACCGAGAGGCCGACCTCGCGCTGTGCCATCGCCGCGCGGGTCACGCTGTCCATCATCAGCAACACGTCTTTGCCCTCGTCGCGGTAGTACTCGGCGATGCGGGTCGCCACCGCTCCCGCCCGCAGCCGCACCAGGGGCGGTTTGTCCGAGGTGGCGATGACGACGATCGAGCGGGCGAGCCCCTCCGGTCCGAGGTCGTGCTCGATGAACTCGCGGACCTCCCGGCCGCGCTCGCCGACCAGGGCGACCACGTTGAGCTCGGCCGACGTGCCACGGGTGATCATGCTCATCAGGGTCGACTTGCCGACGCCGGAGCCGGCGAAGATGCCGATGCGCTGCCCGCGGCCGCACGGCACGAGCGTGTCCAGGACCCGTACGCCCAGGGGCATCGGCGCGTCGACCAGCTGCCGGTCCATCGCCGAGGGGGGCGCCGCGTCGATGCCGACCAGCTCGCCCCGCAGCGGGGGCCCGTCGTCCATCGGGCGGCCGAGGCCGTCCAGGATCCGCCCCTTCAGGTCGGGTCCGACCGCCACGCGTAGCGGGCCACCGGTGCTCACCGCCGGGGTGCCGGCCGAGAGGCCGGCGATCGGACCGAGCGGCAGGCAGGAGAGACGGTCACCGTCGAGGGCGGCGACCTCGGCGAGTACGGCGCCCGGACCGTCACCCAGGCGCAGCAGGTCCCCGACCCGGGCGTCGAGCCCGCTGACCGTGACCCGGAGGCCGACCGCGCCGACCACCTTGCCGCGGGCGAGCGGCCGCGCGGCGAGCAGTGCCGCCTCCATCCGGTGGCGGAAGATGTCGGTCATAGTGCCCCCTGGCCATTGCGGACTACTACTGCTATGGGCTGTCGACGGCTCTGGGCTGTCTACTACTCGGGCTACTACTCGGGCAGCCGCTGGATCCGCAACGCCTCGCGGGCCCGCGCGACCGCCGCGGCGATCGTCGCGTCCACGGTCGCCATCCCGGTCTCGGCCGTCGCGTCGCCCGGCCGCAGCGAGGAGTCGGGGCGCAGGCCCACCCGGCGGCCCTCGTACTCGAACTGGGTCTCGCCGGTCGTGCCGACCAGGGTGGCGTAGTCCTCGGGGTGCAGGTTGACCGTCAGGTCGCCGGTGTCCGGAGCGGCGCTCATGGCCCGGCGGATCGCGTCGACGCCGCGGCCCTGTGGGTCGTCGAGCGACCGCCCGACGATCGCCTCGGCGAGCTCGAAGGCGTGCGCGATCAGCACCTCCTGCAGCTCGGCGAAGGTGGGCATGAGCTGGTTCTCGAGCTCGGTGACGGCCCGGCCGAGGGCGTTCACGGCCTGGGCCAGCGCGGCCGCCCGGCGCTGGTCGTGCACCGCCTCGGCGGCCCGGTTGCGCTCGGCGGCGGCCTCGGCCACCAGCCCGGCCTCCCGCTGGCCCTGGGCCCAGCCGGCCGCATAGCCGGCCGTGCGGCCGGCGTCCTTGGCCCGCTCCACCACCGCGCTGTCCTCCGGCACGCCGTGGCGCAGGTCGACCCCGAACCGCGCCGCGGCCGCCGATTCGGCGACCGTGCCGCGGATCACCGGGTTGATGTCAGGCGATGAGCTCATCGGCCTCGCCGCCGCGCTGGACCTCGATCTGGCCGGAGTCCTCGAGCGAGCGGATGACCGACACGATCTTCGCCTGGGACTCCTCGACCATCTTGACCTTGACCGGGCCGAGCAGGTCGATCTCCTCGAGCAGGTTCTCCCGGCCGCGCTCGGACAGGTTGCGGGTGACCTTGTCACGGACGTTGTCGCCGACACCCTTGAGGGCGGTGGCGAGGTCGGCCGGTTCGACCTGGCGCAGCACCAGCTGCACGGCGCGGTCCTCCAGGTTGATGATGTCCTCGAACATGAACATCCGGCGCCGGATCTCCTCGGCGATCTCCGGGCTGCGGGCTTCCAGGGCCTCCAGGATGAGCCGCTCGGTCGTACGGTCGGCGCGGTTGATGATGTCGACCAGCGGCTGCAGGCCGCCGATCGTGGAGAGCTCGTCCGGCTGGAGCACGGTCGAGAGTTTGCGCTGCAGGGCCGCCTCGACCTGCCGGATGATCTCGGGCGAGGTGCGGTCCATGACCGCGATCCGGTGCGCGACCTCGGTCTGCACCTCCAGCGACAGCCCGGCCAGGATCGACGACGCGAGCGCGGACGGGATGTGGGCGAGGATCAGCGCGATCGTCTGCGGGTGCTCATATTGCACGTACGAGAGCAGCTGCCGGGGATCGGCGTGACTCAGGAAGTTGAACGGGATGTCGTTCATCGACGCTTCGAGCCGGTCCAGGATCAGCGCCGCCCGCTCCTTGCCGAGCGACGCCTCCAGCAGCTCCCGGGCGTAGTCCATGCCGCCCGCACCCGCGTAGCGGGTAGTGGCCATGGCATAGAACTCGTCCATCACGTCGTCGACGGCGGCCGGCTCCAGCTTGCCCAGCCGGGCCACCTCGGCCGAGATCAGCTCGACCTCTTTCTCCGACATGTTGGCCAGGATCTGCGCGGAATGCTCCTTGCCGAACTGGACGAGCATGATGGCGGCCTTTTTCACGCCCGTCATCGACATCGTGGTGAGCGCCGGGGTGGTCGTCAACGCGTACTCTCCTCAAACCCGTCTTCCGTGACCAAGTTCGCTTGTTGTGGCTCAGTGCGCGCTACGGCTCAGCGCGAGTCCGCGGCCAGCCAGCCGCGCAGCAGGGTTGCCATCTCCTCGGGCTGGTCCTTCACCATCTGTTCGATCTCCCGCACCCGCTCCTCGCGAGCCTCCAGCTCGCCGGTCAGGTCCGGTCCCGCTTCGATCATCTGGGCCGGGATCGCGGCGTTCAGCTCGGCCAGCCGCTGGGTCTCGAGCGCCGCCTGCATGTCCTCCAGGTGCTTACGCTCCTCGGAGGTCAGGCCCTTGCGCTTCTTGGAGCGCTTGGTGGCCCGCCAGGCCACGAACATCAGCATCAGCACGACTGCGGCCAGCGCACCGGTCTTGATCAGCGACATCTGCTTGGCCTGTTTGGCCGCGGCGGCCGACGCCGTCAGCGCGCTCTGGGCGTCCTTGGCCGCGCTGGTGCTGAACGGCAACGCGCTGACCGCGATGGTGTCGCCCCGGGTGGGGTCGATGCCGGCGGCCGAGCTGAGCACCTGCTGAATCTGGGTGGGGTCGACCGAGCCGGCCGTGGCGCTGTCCAGCAGAACCGCGATGTGCAGGTTCTTGATGCCGCCGGGCGCGCTCTGGATCTGCTTGGTGACCTCGTTCAGCGCGTTGTTCTTGGTCGACGTGCTGTTCTCGTACTGACCGGGGCCGGAGCTGCTGCTCCCGCCGCTGTTGCAGCCAGGCCCGGCGATGTTGTCGGGGCCGAGGACGCCGCCGTTGCAGTTGCCGCTCCCGTTGTACGCCTCGCGGCTGTTCTGTTCCGAGGTAGCGGGCAGCGACGGGTCCTGCTGGTAGCTCTTGCTCGTGGTCGAGGTGCGGTCGAAGTCGAGGTCGGCGGTCGTGGTGACCACCGAGTGGCCGGCACCGACGACGCTGTCGAGCATGCTCTGCAGCGAGGTGTTCATCCGGTTCTGGAACGCGACGGTCTGATCGGTCTGGGTGTTGTCCGATCCCGTACCCACGTCGGCTCCACCACCGGTGGAGAGGATCTTGCCGTCCGCGCCGGCGACCGTGACCTGAGTGGGGTCGAGGCCCTCGACGCTGGACGCGACCAGGTGCACGATCGCCTGCACCTGCTGACTGCTCAGCGGCTGGCTCGGGCTGGACGCGACCAGTACCGACGCGGTCGGCTGGTCCTGGTTGTCGGCGAACACGTCCTTCTGCGGCAGCACGAGGTGCACGGTGGCCGCTTCGACGCCGTCGATCGAACCGATGGTCTTGGCCAGCTCGCCTTCCAGGGCCCGCTGGTAGTTGGTGTGCTGCATGAAGTCGCTGGTCGTGATGCCCTGCTGGTCGAGCAGGGAGTAGCCGGTGCCGGCGTCGCCGGGCAGCCCCTGGCCGCTCAGCGACAGGCGCAGGGTGTTGACCTGATCCTGCGGCACGAGGATGGTCTGGCCGTCGTTCGCCAGCTCGTACTTCGTGCCGCCTTTCTGCAGCGAGTCGACGATCGCGCTCGCGTCCTTGGTCGACAGGTTGTTGAACAGGATCGAGTACGACGGCTTGGAGGCCCACGTAGCGAAGAAGTAGCCGCCGACGACGAGTGCGATCACCGCCGTGATCGTGACGGCCTTCTGTCCCGGGGTGAAGGACTTGAAGGCGTCCGTGATCCGGCGCACCGGGGCGGGAAGGCGGTCCGTCATTTCAGGCCTGCATCCTCATGATCTCCTGGAAGGCGTCCAGGGCCTTGTTGCGTACGGCGAGAGTGAGCTGAAGTCCGAGGGAGGCCTCGTTGGCCGCCATCGTGTACTGAGCCGGGTCCTGCAGGGTGCCGTCGGCGACCTGTACGGCCAGGTCGTCGGCCTTCTTCTGGGTGGCCTGCACGTTCTCGAGCCCCTTGGAGAGCAGGCCGGCGAAGTCGTCGTTCGGTCCCTGCACCGCGCTGGCGCCGGAAGTGCCGGAAGCGCCGGAAGTGTCGGTGAGGGAGTCGAGGCCGTTCGTCGAGTCGGCGTCGGACACTCCGGAGAGGCCGGAGACGCCCGAGATGCCGGAGAATCCGCTGATCGCGCTGATCGGAGAGGTCATGGCTCAGCTCACTTCCCGAGGTTGATGGCGGCGGAGTAGCACTCCTTGGCCCGGTCGACGACCGAGAGGTTCGCCTGGTAGGCGCGCTGGGCCATCATCATCTGGGCCATCTGGCTGCCCAGGTCGATGTCCGGGCGCCGCACGTTGCCCTCGTTGTCGGCCAGCGGGTTGTCCGGCTCGTGGGTGACGATTCCCTGGGCGCTGCCGAACGCCACGCCACCGACCTGGGCGCCGTTGCCGTCCGCGGCCTCCTGCGCCACCACGTAGCGCGCCTGGAAGGCCTTGTCGGAGGTCCGGCTGACGTTGTCCATGTTGGCGATGTTGTCGGACACCGCGTCCAGCCACTTGCGGTAGACGGTGACGCCACTTCCGGCGACGCCGATCGCGTTGAAAGTGCTCATCTAGGTCAGGCCCCCTTGATCGCGTCGCGCAGCATGCCGTACTTGCTGTCCAGAGCCCGCAGGCTCAGCTGGTAGCGCATCGTGGTGTCGATGTGCGACAGGGTCTCCTCGTCGAGGTTGACGTTGCTGCCGTTGAGCCGGGTGGGCTCCAGCGACGTCTCCGTGGTCGGTGCGACCGACGAGGGCGAATCGCCCCGCTCGACGGCGCCACGCAGGGCGTCCTCGAAGTTGACCTTACGTGCCTTGTAGCCGGGGGTCTCGATGTTCGCGATGTTGTTGGCGATGGCGTTCTGCCGGGCGGCGAGGCCGGCGACAGAGACGCGAAGAGCGGAGGACGAGACGTCGTCGAACACAACAGCTCCTTGGTGTAGGTCAAGGCGCCGATCCGTGGCATTTCCTGAGCAATCCGTCGCTCGTACCCTGCAGTTCGGCCCACCCGCCGATCCGCTTAGAGCCAACGGGTTGCTGGGAGGTAGCACACACGAAAAGCGCCCCGGAACCCTCAAGTGGGGCTCCGGGGCGCTTCATCTGCTCGATGTCACATGGCGCGATCGACGTAGACGGGCCGCTTGACCGCTTCTCCGGTCTCGATCCGCGACGTCACCGCGAACTGCCGGCGGTTGCGGGTCAGCCGTTCCGCGATCTCCTGCGCCGCCTTGAGCTGGCGGGTGAGGATCTCGTCGGCCCGCGGCGTGAGCTCCAGCGGCAGCGCCCCCAGCTCGGTGGGCGGCCGCCACAGGTCGGCGGGCGGGGTCTCGGCGTACCGGCGCTCGTCGGCCAGCATCGCCTCGACCTCGGCCACGTCGAGCTCGAGCTCGTCGAGGGCGGCGCTCCAGGCGCCGTGCCAGTCGTCGCTCATCTTCAGGCGCTGCTCAGCCCGCGACGGCCGCGACGGCCGCCTCGTTCCAGGCGTCCCGCAGCGGCTCGACCAGGACGCGGCAGGCCGTCACCCGATCGGCTTCGCGGGCGATGTTCGCGCCGATCAGCTCGGTCAGCAGCCAGCCGTACAGGTTGGCCAGGCCCGGGGCGCCCGACCAGGCCTCGACGTCGAGGCTGGTGCGCAGTTCCAGGACGATTTCCTGGGCGTGGGTGAGCCGGTCGTTGGCCCGCTCGCGGTCGCCGGAGCGCAGCGCCTCCTCGCCCTGAGCCAGGTCCACGATCAGGCGGTCGTAGAGCATGATCAGGAGCTTGGCCGG
Source organism: Actinoplanes sp. (assembly GCA_036402935.1). Lineage (GTDB taxonomy): Bacteria > Actinomycetota > Actinomycetes > Mycobacteriales > Micromonosporaceae > Actinoplanes. The sequence continues at coordinate 4,538 of DASWRZ010000176.1, read as the reverse complement.
CGAAGCGGTGCTGATCGAGTCGCGAAGGTAGCGGTCACGCATCTGCGGAGAGGTCATCGGTCTTCCTCGTCTGGTCGTCGGGCGGGCGTCGGTCGGATGGTCGCCGGTTCGGCCGGGCGGGGCCGGGCCGGCGGTCAGGCTTCAGACAGCTCAGGAGAGGCCGGCGAGCTGGCCGGAGAGCCAGTTGGACTGGTTCTTCAGCTTGCCCAGGGCGACTTCCAGGTCGGAGTACTGCTTTTGCAGCGCCTGCTGCTTGGTCGAGAGCCGTACGTCCCAGTCACTGATCTGGGTGTTGAGGTTGTCGATCTCGTTGTTGCGTCCGGTGATGACCGAGGTGAGGTTGGTGCCCATGGTCCCGGACAACTTCTCGAACTGGTCGCCCAGCGCGATGCCGGCCTGCTGGATCTTGGTCGGGTCGGCGTTGTAGGCGGCCGTGAACGCGGACGAGTCGAACGTCAGCTTGCCGGTCTGGTCCAGCTGGATGCCGAACTGCTTGAGGGTGCCGAAGTTGATCGTCGGCGCCTTGATCTCCGGGTGGGCCGGGTCGGCCGTGAACTTCGGGTCCGGGTACGACAGGCCCTGGCTGACCGCGCTGAGGATCTGCTGCTGCATGTTGCGTACCGAGAAGTCCCCGGTCAGCGGGGAACCCTGCTTGGTGCTGGCGTCGTACGCGGTCTGGTTGCCGATCTCGGCGAGCGCGGCGTTGGCCGAGTCGACCAGCGACTGGAACTGGCCCGAGATGGCGCTGAGATCGTTGTTGGCGTCGATCGTGACGCCCTTCTCCTTCTGGGAGACCGTGATCGTGACGCCGGCCATCAGGCCGGTGAAGGTGTTGGTGTCGCTGTTGACCGAGTAGGTGGTGCCGTCGCCGCCGGTCATCTCCAACGTCGCGCTGGCTCCGTAGGTGCTGGCCGGCGAGGCGCCGCCGGTGCCGCTCCCGTCCAGTCCATCGATCTTGAAGCCGTTGCTCGTGCCGGTCTTGCTGCCGGTGATCTGCAGGACGCCGTCGGTCGGCGAGGTCGGCATGACGAACGCCGTGGCACCCGCGCCGGCCGCGTTGATGGCCTTGGCGATGCCGGACGCGGACTGGTCGGCGCTGATGTCGATCGGCTTGGGGTCACCCGAGGCGGTGAAGTTGCCGTTGGCGTCGTAGCTGCCCGGGGTGACGGTGATGCTGGTGGCGGCGGTGATCGCCACGGGCTTGGTGTCCAGCTTGCCGTCGCCGTCGGCGTCGGTGAACGTCGGGACCGGCATCGTCGTCGTCTGCTTCGACGCCAGCGAGGTGACGTCGAAGGTGAGGCTGCCGGTCGCCGAGTTGAGGTTGGTGGAGGCGGTGGCGGTCACGGTCGAGGAGCTCGACGTGGCCTTGATGCTGCGCCAGGTGCTGAGCTGGCTCAGCGTGTCGGCCGCTCCCTTGAGCCCGGAGACCTTGGAGTTGACCGACCGGTAGGAGGACACCGCGGTCTGGGCGTCGGACACCTTGGTCTTGAGGCGGGTCTGCGGTGCCGCCTCCACCTGCATCAGTTGCTTGATGAGGTTGGTGGTGTCCATACCGCTTACGAGACCGTCAACCGTGCTGGACACGGGCGCCTGCCTTTCTGCGGAATACACCGCACAAATCAAAAAAGCGGGGGTAGCGCCGGCGCGGTCCGCCGGGCTACCCCCACCTGTTCGGTATCGGAGCCGAGATATTCAGTGCATAGCGGTGTCAGTTCGGTTAGCGCAGCAGCGAGAGCACGTTCTGCGCCGACTGGTTGGCCTGGGACAGCATCGAGGTGCCGGCCTGGGTCAGGATCTGGGACCGCGTGTAGGACACCATCTCCTGGGCCATGTCGGTGTCACGGATACGCGACTCCGACGCGGACAGGTTCTCCACCGCGACGTTGAGGTTGTTGATGGTGTGGTCGAACCGGTTCTGGTACGCACCGAGCGAGGCCCGGCTGTCCGAGACCGACTGCAGGGCCTTGTCCAGCGTCGTGATGGCGCCGTCCGGGTCCTTGGTCAGGTCGAGCGAGGCGGTGCCGAGGGCCTCGGAGTTGACCGCGCCGATCTGAATGTTGATCTTCTGCTTGGCGTTCGCGCCGACCTGGAACTCGCCCCGGCTGCCGCCGGTCGACGTCAGGGTCGGGGTGGCGGCGGTCGACGAGGTGTCGATCTTCAGGTCGGTGCCGAGTACGCCGTTGTCGTTGGCGGTGGCGAAGTTGCCGGTGCCGCTCAGAGCGAAGGTGGTGTTGTCGTTGGCGTCCACCTTCGCCGACATGGTGACCTCGGTGCCCTGGTAGCCGGCCGCCTTCAGCGCGGTCTGCAGCCCGGTGTTCACGGCCTTGGCCACGTCCTGCGGCGACGCGTCGGCCGCTACCGCGGCGACGGTCACCGTGATCGGGGTCGTGCTGAGGTCGGTCTTGCCGTCCGGGGTCTTGGTCGAGCCACCCACCTGGGTGAGGTCGAAGGTCCAGGTGCCGGCGCCGGTGCCGTTACCGGTGACTGAGACCGGCGCGGCGGCGACCATGGTGGTGCCGGGCGTGGTGGTGGTGTCGGCCGCGATCGAGTTGGTGGCGGCATCGGTGAACTTGGTCGTCACGGTCGAGCCGAAGGAGCCGTCGAGCAGCTTCGACTTGCCGAACGCGGCGGTGTTGCCGATCCGGTCCAGCTCGGCGTTGAGCTGGGTCATTTCCTTGTTCGCGGCACCCGCGGCGTCGGAGTCGGTGGCGCCGCTGTTCGAGGCCTGCACGGCCAGGTCACGCATGCGCTGGAGGATCGAGGTGACCTCGTTCATCGAGCCTTCAGCGGTCTGCGCCACCGAGACGCCGTCCTGGGTGTTACGCACGGCGACCTTCATGCCGCCGATCTGCGAACGCAGACCCTCGGAGATCGAGAGGCCGGCCGCGTCGTCGGCCGCCCGGTTGATGCGGTAACCGCTGGACAACTTCTCCAGGGACTTCTGCATCTGACCGTCGGTGACCGAGAGGTTCCGGTAGGCATTCTGCGCGGCGATGTTCTGGTTGATGCGGAGACCCATGAGTTTTTCCTCCTTGATCAGGGTCTGACCGGCCCATCCATGAGCCGTGGCGGTACGCCAGGTCCGATCGGCGCCTGCGCCGATGGCCATGAGCAGTCTCCGAGATTTCTTCACCCTTTTCCGGCGAACCGGGATAAAGGGGCGCGCGCGCCGGATGCGTCCGATCGGGGGAAATCCCTCAGCGGAGCGGCAGACGTGCCGACCTGTCCGAATGAGCGGGTTCGTCGGCAGGGGCGCGCCCGACCACGAGCCCAACGGAGGTCCGGGTGAGCCTGACCGACCTGGCCAGCGTCCTGTGGCGATCGCGTGAGCTGCTGGAAATGCTGCTGTTCAAGCTTGAGGAGGAGCAGCTGCTCCTCGCATCCAATCGGTCCCGATGGCTCAGCCACGCCACCCGCGAGGTCGAGGTGGTGCTCGACCAGATCCGGCAGACCGAGGTGATCCGGGCCGCCTATTCCCAGGACACCGCGGTCGAGCTCGGGCTCTCGCCCGACGCGTCGCTCGGCGAGCTGGCCGACGCCGCTCCCGCGCCCTGGGCCGATCTCCTGCACCAGCATCGCAAGGCGTTCCTGATGCTCACCTCCGAGATCGGCGCGCTGGCCGACGTCAACCGCGACCTGCTCACCGCCGGCCAGCGCGCGGCCCGCGAAACCATGCTCGCGTTCGCGGAAACTGTGGAAACGTACGGGCCGCAGGGCCAGACCGTTTCCGGCGGCATTCGCCGCTCCAGCCTGGTGGATGAGGCGATCTGATGGGAAGCACCTTCGGCGGTTTGAACACGGCCCTCACGTCGCTCTACGCGCAGAAGCGCGGTCTCGACGTGACCGGCCAGAACATCGCCAACGCCAGCACCGAGGGATACACCCGGCAACGGCTGCGCCTGGCGGCCAACGCGGGCGGCATCAACCCCGGTGTCTACTCGACGGTCGACTCGGTCGGCAACGGCGTACGCATCGCCGGCCTCGACCGCAGCCGCAGCGAGTACCTCGAGGAACGCGGGCGCACCGAGCACGGCAACGCGGCCTACCTGACCAACCAGACCGCGACCTACAACTCGATCGAGGACGTCTTCGCCGAGCCGAGCGACACCGCGCTGCAGGCCCGGCTCCACGACATGTGGGACTCCTGGAACGACGTCGCCAACAACTGGCAGGACCCGTCGACCCGCAGCTCCCTGATCGAGCGCTCGGTGACGGTGGCGACGACACTCAACGACGCGCACGCCTCGCTGTCCAACCAGTTCCAGGCCGGCTCCAACGAGCTGTCCACCTACGTCGACCAGGTCAACACGCTGGCCGGCACGGTGGCCACCATGAACAACAAGATCGTCGTGTCCCAGCAGGCCGGTCTGCAACCCAACGAGCTGATGGATCAGCGCGACCAGGCGATCATGCAGCTGTCCGAGCTGGCCGGGGCGAGCACGGTGGCTCAGCCGAACGGCGCGATCAACGTATATATCGGTAACGGGCCGGTGGTCTCCGAGTTCAACGCGCGCCAGGTCAAGGCCGTCGGTCCGACC
>DASWRZ010000175.1:0-66501 GCA_036402935.1 Actinoplanes sp. | reverse complement strand
CGTGACGAGGCAAAACGGTTGGCCGATCGGTACCGCAGGCATGAGTGACCGGTTCAGCCGGCCGCAGCGCAGCCCGATCCATACCCGAGCCGAAGCATCGGCGTACTCGAAAGGTCTGGTCGTCCGCCGGCCCAGCCCGGCGACAGAACGTGGCGAGGCGCCGCCGGCGCTCACCACGAGCACCTGTCGGGCACGCCTCCGACCGAGCCCCATTTCAGCGCCGGGTTTGACCGCCGACACCCGCCGGTGCATCTGCCAAAGCGGCCCGGGAGGACACGTGGGGGCGACTCGGCAATCCAGCGCGGCCGACCCAACCCCAGGATCGACACTTCGGAGAAGTCACTTCCCGGACCCGCCCTCCTCACCACCTGTTGGTGACATAGAACAGTGCGGCTCGCACAACTCTGTCCGGGTGCGGTCGGGCCTATTCAGGATGCCGTTCGTGCATCACGCGCACGACCGCCCGTAATACTGTCGGTTTGACCCACGGCCTCGGGCACTCCGGTGCGCCGCTGTCGGAACCAGGCGATTGTCGCATGCCTCTCGTCGAGCTGATAGTCATTTTTCCACCGCTCCTGGCCGCGCGGTCGGCGGTAGAAGAGGACATCGATTTGGCCAGTCCCGGTGTTTCGTTTTCTGCGAATTCTGGCGTGTTCGAGCTCTGACAGCGGTGGACGTGGTTCCGGGAGAATTGGTTTATGCGGCAGCTTCAGTTACTTACCTCGGCGCAATTGGCGGGGATGCGTGATCGTACTGCGCGTCGTAACTATTCGGAGGAGGCTGAGGCGTTTCGTCGCGAGCACGAGAGGCGTCGCGCGTGGGGGTTGAAGCGCCGGCATGCCGAGAAGCTACGTCGGTTGCGTGATGGTGAGATTGGTTCGCGGGAGCCGGTCGTCAGCGAGCAGCACCGGCCGCCAGTGCTCGCCCTGCTCCGCCCTCGGCCGGTTGTGCCGTCCCCGGCCTCGGCCGAGCGGGTCCCGGCCGGATCAGTTATTGCCCGACAAGTTTCGGCGGAGCAGCGTCCAGCAAGCCGAACCTTGGCGGGGCTGGCCGCAGGTGCGCTGACCGCCGCTGATCCCTCCGTAGCCCAGCCCAACGCGGCCGATCCCTCCGCAGCCCAGCCCAACGCGACCGATCCCGCCGCAGTCCAGCGGGAGGCGGTCAAACCGGACGCGGCCTCACCGAAGGCGGCCGCGCAATCTGCAAATGTGCAGGCCGCAGATGGGTTGGCTAAGACCGGGCAGAGAGCAGCCGAGCTCAGCGCGGCCGAGCACGCCGCAGCCGGGCCGGGCACATCTGGGCCGGGCGTGGCCGAGCCGGGCGTGGCCGAGCCGACCGTGGCCGAGCCGGGCGTGGCCGAGCCGGGCGTGGCCGAGCCGGGCGTGGTTGAACCGAGGATGGCCGAGCCAAGCACAGCTGATCCGGGCGTGGCCGAGTCCAGCATGGCCGAGCCGAGCATGACCGAGCCCGCCGCTGGGCCGGCCACCGCTGGGCCGGGCGTGGTCGAGCCGAGCACAGCTGGGCCGAGCATGGTCGAGCCGAGCATGGTCGAGCCGGGCGCCGCGTTGACGATCGAGAGGTTCATGGCCGTGAACGTGGTCGAGCGGTCGGAATGGTCGAAGGTCGAGCGGCCTCGCCATTCGTATTCTGAAGCCTCGCGTAGTCGTGGTGATCAGGCCGACCGGTCCACGCCCGTCGGGCGGCGACCGTCTCGCGGAGCCCGGGCCGGATCGTGTCGGGTGAGGAGAAGGAGCGGCCCGAGGCTTTTCGCTATGGGCAACAAATACAATGTCGGCGGGCGGGCGCGTTCGCTTTGTGCGACCTCGATGAATCATCCTTACCGCCGAAGGAGGCGGTTCGGGCGGCGCGGGGTATGTCGCTGGCGGTCATTCTCGATTTCGGGAAGGTGGATGGGTCGAATCGCGATGTTCGGGACGGCTCGACCATAGCCGAATTGCTGGCATGCTCGCATTGTCACTGGGAAATAGTTGTTTGGTTGCGGCGGCGGGTTGGGCGTGCGGGTCGTCCATCCACTATGGCCGCAGCGAGCTGCTCGACATCATGTTCGACATCGAACTGGCCCGGCGCCTGTCCGGCAGCGCGGTCACGGCCAACTACCTCGACGCCGGCTTACGCCACCGGCCCTGGCCGTGAACTACCCTTCGCCGGCCCGTTGGGAAGGGCGCTCCCGAGGTTCGGATTCTGCGACCTCGCCCGAGTCGTTGCGGTCGGCATCGACACCGGCCTTCGTGGGCAGCAACAGCTATTACACCGTCCGGGGAAGCCGTCAGATCCAGGCCGCCCCGGACGGAGGCGATCGCCGAGTTGCGGTCCGAGCTGTGGTCACACACCGAACGGCTGCTCAGTCCCTGGATCTGAGTTCTGGTCCACGCGGGCTGTATGCGGACGCGACCCTGGGTGGCGGCCTCGGTCAGGGCCGGATGCGGTGGGGCCCGGCCGCGGTTTGGGCGCAACCGCTTACGCAGGTCGCCCGGCCGGGGTGAGCGTTCTGGGCGCGCCAGCGCCCTGCTCGCCCCGGGCGGGCCCTCGGCGGGAGCGACGGTCTGCACCACCCACCCCGATGCGACATCCGGGTTTTTAGAGGTCTGGTTGATGCGACATCCGGGTTTTTAGAGGTCTGGTTTGAGGTGGTAGATCTCCATGGCGTTGCCGGCCAGGACCAAGGCGGCCGTTTCGTCGTCGGGGCAGAGGGCGGCGACCGCGCGGGCGTTGGCGGCTATGCCGGGGATGCCGGGCCAGTCGGTGGCGAAGATCATGCGGCGGGTGAGGCGGGGCCAGCTGTGTTTGGCGTAGTAGGTCTTGAGGCGGGACGGGGGCAGGCCGGAGAGCTCGATCCAGACGCGGGGGTCGGAGAGGGCCAGGAAGGCGGCGGCGTCGTACCACCAGCCGCGGCCGCCGTGGGCGAGGACGACGTTGAGGGTGCGGAAGTCGCTCAGGACGCGGTCGAGCAGGGACGGGTCGGCGAAGCGGTTGAGGGCGCCGGGGAAGGTCGAGGTGCCGAAGTGGACGATCAGCGGGATGCCGGCGGACTGGCAGATCTCGTAGGCCGGGTACATGGCCTGGTCGTCGGCCGGGAAGCCGGCGTGGACGGGGTGGATCTTCAGGGCTACGGCGCCGAGCGAGAGTTGGCGCTCGAGTTCGTCGGCCACCGGGTAGTGGACGTGGGGGTTGATGTTGGCGGCGAAGTAGATGCGGCGGGGGTTGGCGGCCGTGAGGGCGGCCATGTCCTCGGCGGTCTGCCAGCCGGTGACCCGGGGGCTGTACTCGGCGAGGGCCACGGCGGCGTCGACGCCCTCTTGGGCCAGGTAGGCGTCGAAGACCTCGGGTCGGACATCGCCGGCTTCGTCGTAGAGCCCCTCATGGACGGCGAAGCCCTGCATCCAGGTCGCCCAGTCGAGCTTGAGAGAGGCGCGGCGGGCCGGGTGCAGGTGCGCGTCGATCAGGGGGCGTCCGTCCAGCACCACCACATTCTACAGACGGATCGAGGCGCGGCAACGGACTGTAGAATCCGGGCATGACCGACGGTCTCACGCTATCGCGCCGGCACGCGGCCGGGGCGCCGAGTGCGCGCGGGCTGCTCTTCACGGTGCTCGGGGAGTTCGTGCTGCCTAACGGCAGCACGGCCTGGACCTCGGCCTTGATCGACGCTGTCGCTCGGTTGGGGGTCGAGGAGAAGAACGTACGGCAGGCGCTGATGCGAACCGCAGCCGACGGGTGGTTGGCGTCGGAGCGGGTGGGGCGGCGTACGCGCTGGCGCCTGACCGCCGCGGCCGAGGAGATGCTGACCGAGGGTACGGAGCGGATCTACGGGTTCACCGGGACGGCGAGCGGGTGGGACGGGCAGTGGCTGCTCGCGCTGGCCCGGGTGCCGGAGACGGATCGGCCGGCCCGGCACCGGCTGCGCACGCGGATGACGTGGGCCGGGTTCGGGAGTCCGGAGCCGGGGGTGTGGATCAGTCCGCATACGGATCGGTTGGCGGAGGCGCGGCGCATCCTGGCCGAGGCTGATGCGCGCGTGTTCGTGGCGCGGCAGGTGCCGGGCTATGAGGTGGCCGCCGCCACGACCGGCCCCGGCGATCAAGACGGCGGGAGCCGCCAAAACGGCGATAGCGGCCCAAACGGCGGGAGCAGTCAACACGGCAGGAGCAGTCAACACGGCGGGAGCGGCCAAAACAGCGGGAGCGGCCAAAACAGCGGGAGCGGCCAAGACGGCGGGGGTGATGCGGCGATGGCGCGTCAGGCGTGGGATCTGGACGGTTTGGAGGAGGACTACGAGGCGTTCATTTCCGATTTTCTCGAAAGTTCGGATGGGGACGTGATAGCCCGGCTGACCGCGCTTGTGCACGCCTGGCGGCGGTTCCCCTGGACCGACCCCGTCCTGCCCGCTGAACTGCTCCCCCAGCCGTGGCGAGGCACCCAGGCGGCCGGGCTGTTTCACGAGCGGCACGACCAATGGTCCGCCGGGGCGCAGGCCGCCTGGGCCGCGATCAACCTCTGAGCACGTCAGCGGCGGTGGCCCGCAGCTCGACCCGCCGGACCTTGCCGGTCGCGGTGGTCGGGTATTCAGAGACGAAGACCACGCGGCGCGGGCGCTTGTAGGACTCCATGCCGTCGCGGCAGAAGGCGACCAGCTCCTCCTCGGTGACGTCCTCGTTGGTGATGACGAAGGCGACCGGCTTGACGAGTTCGTCCGCGTCGGGGGCCGCGACCACCACGGCCTGAGCCACCGACGGGTGGGCCAGGAGACGGTTTTCGACCTCGGCCGGGGCGACCCACATGCCGCTCACCTTGAGGACGTCGTCGGTGCGGCCCAGACAGTGGTAGTAGCCGTCCTCGTCCTGGACGTAGGTGTCGCCGGTGCGCAGCCACTCGCCCTGGAAGACCTGGCGCGAGGTGGCATAGCGGCACCAGTAGCCGGTGGCGGTCGAGTCACCGCGGACGAAGAGCGTGCCGGGCGTGTCGACGGCGACCGGACAGCCCGAATCGTCGAGGATTCGCAGGTCATAGCCGGGAACGGCCACGCCGGTGGTGCCGGGGCGGACCTCGCCGGGGCGGTTCGACATGAAGATGTGGAGCATCTCGGTCATGCCGATGCCGTCGATGATGTCGACGCCGAAGTGGCCGGTCCAGCGATGATAGAGCTCGGCCGGCAGCGACTCCCCGGCCGACGCGGCCAGTCGGACACCGGCCAGCGCGTCATTCGCGAGGCCGGCGTGGAGCATGCCGGCGAAAAAGGTCGGGCCGCCGAAGAACAGGGTCGCACCGTACTTCTGCGCCCGTTCGGCGATCACGTCCGGCCTTGACGGGGCCGGTTCGAGTACGGCGGTCGCGCCCACGGACAACGGGAACAACAGGGAGTTCCCCAGCCCGTACGCGAAAAAGGCCTTGGCCGCCGAGAGGCAGCGATCGTCTCGGCGGATGCCGAGCACCTGTTGGCCGTAGGTCTCGCAGACGACCCGGATCGAGCCGTGGCGGTGCATGGCGCCCTTGGGCCGGCCGGTCGTGCCCGAGGTGTAGAGCCAGAACGCCGGCGAGTCCTCCGACGTTGGATATATCCCGTCGTCCGGCTCGCCCTGAGCCAGCGAGGCGAGCTCGGCCGGCCCGAGCACACGCGCGGCGCCCGCGCCGGCCGCGATCTCACTGAAATCGGCCGTCGTGGCCAGCAGAGAAGCCCGCGAATCGGCCAGCAGAGCGGCCAGCCCACCGACCCGCATCATCGTGGAAACCGGCACCGGGACCGCACCGATCCGCAGCGCGGCCAGGAACACCGTGACGAACTCCGGGGAGTCGGCCATGAACATCAGCAGCCGCTGCTCGGGCCGGAGCCCGGCCCGGCGCAGGCCGCCCGCCGTCCGCCGGACCCGGTCGTGCAGTTCGGCGTAGGTCAGCTCGCCTCGGACACCGGTGAGGGCGAGCCGGTCGCCGTCGCCGTTCTCGATGTGCCGGTCGAGCAGATAGGTACTGGCGTTGAACGACTCCTCCATCGAGAACCCCTACGTGAGGTGGACGTACTCGTAGTCGAACGGCTTTCCGTTGACGCCCTGCCGCGGCGGCGCGATCCAGGACGCGATCTTGCCGCGCTCGTGTACGGGCCGCATCAGCGACCGCACATGCGTCTTGTCCACTTCGGTCGGCAGCCAGTTCTTCTGGCCGCGTTCCCACTCGTCGCCGGTCAGCACCTCGCCCGTCGGTGAGACCTCGATGTCGCGGAAGACGCCGACCTTGCGGTTGAAAGCGATGTGGGGAAGGAACAGCCGTTGAGGCAGGCCGGCCGACTCGAGAACCTTGTTCCAGCGGCTGACGCCGTTCTGGCAGTCGGCAATATAGGCCCGGCGCAGGTCGGTGTTGAGACCTATGAGCGCCGCAACCTCGTTCTGTCCGATCTGCCCCTCGATCAGCGCATCGACCATGAACGAGTCGCCGGTCAGGCGATGATCATCCCGCCGCCGATCTTCCGACCAACGGCCCTTGAGCCCGGACGTGAAGTAGTTGGCCACATTGGTCGAGGTCTCCCCGCCGAAGAGGTCGAGCGACACCGAGTAGTGGAAATTCAGGTACTTCTGAATCACGTTGAGCGGAATCGCGCCGAAGGGCCCCACGTCGTCGACGTCCTTCTCGACCATCAACTGGGCGGTCCGCTCGACGACCCGGTCGACCCCGGTCGTCCCCACGAACATGTGGTACGACTCTTCCTTGAGCATGAACTCGCAGGTGCGCGACAGCGGATCGAACGCCGACTCCTTCAGCGTGCCCAGCTGGTATTTCCCGTCCCGGTCGGTGAAATAGGTGAACATGAAGAACGAGAGCCAGTCCGGGGTCTCCTCGTTGAAGGCGCCGAGGATGCGCGGCGACTCCTCGCTGCCCGAATTGCGGTGCAGCAGTTCCTCGGCCTCTTCGCGGCCCTCGCGCCCGAAGTACGCGTGGAGCAGATAGACCATCGCCCACAGATGCCGGCCCTCCTCCACATTGACCTGGAAAAGGTTCCGGAGGTCATAGAGGCTGGGCGCGGTCGCTCCGAGATTGCGCTGCTGCTCGACCGAGGCCGGCTCGGTGTCGCCCTGGATGACGATCAGCCGCTGCAGATCGGCGCGGTACTCCCCCGGCACCTTCTGCCACACCGGCTCGCCCTTGTGCTGGCCGAAACCGATCGTACGGTCGCGGTCGCGCTCGGCCAGGAAAATGCCCCAGCGGTACTCCCGCATCGGCACGTGCCCGAAATGCGCCCAGCCTTCGCGGCCCACGTTGACCGCGGTGCGCAGGTAGACGTCCTGCGTCGGCAGCGTCGGACCCATCGACGACCACCAGTCGATGAAGTTGGGTTGCCACGACTCGAGCGCGCGCTGCAGCCGGCGATCCTCGTGCAGCTCGACGTTGTTCGGGATCTTCTCGGAGTAGTCGGCGCCGGTCATCTCACACTCGCTTCCGGTCGAACGCGGCCCGCTGCCCGGTGCCGAAGCGGCGCAGGGCGCCCTCCGGGCCGGAGGCGTTCGGGCGATTGAAGATCCAGTTCTGCCAGGCCGAGAGGCGGCCGAAGATCTTGGTCTCGATCGTTTCCGGGCCGGCGAAGCGGTAGTTGGCCTCCAGACCGGTGAGGGCGTCCGGGCTGAACGAGGCGCGTTCCTCGATCGCGATGCGCACCTCGTCGGCCCAGTCGATGTCGTCGGGGACGAAAGTGATCAGCCCGGCCGCGTCCGCCGCGCGCGCATCCAGGGGCTTGTCCGAGATCTCCGGTACTTCGCCGGAGAACCGCGTGGCCAACCTGGTCAGGTCGTTACCCATCGGCAGCGGCCCCCGGTTCATGTCCCCCACGATCACCGTCGCAGGCGCGGCGGACGGGTCGATATCCTCGAAAATGCCGTCGAGCTGATAGGACCGATCGGCCGCCAAAGCCAACTCGAACAAGGAACCGGCGAAACAACTGCCGGGCTCGATCAGGGCGAGAAGGCTCCGGCTGGTCACATCCAGGCGCTTCAACGTACGTTTCAGGTAGAGCACGATCTCGTCGGAGCGCCAGTCGTCGGGGAGCCCGAGCAGGTGGTCGTCGTGGGCCAGGACGGCCGCCGAATCGCCCTTCGTCCGCAACACCCACGTTCCCAGCAGCGGCTCGTTGGTGCGCAGATCGAGGATCAGGTCGTCCAATTCCCGGGTCATCGCGAGCGTCCAGAAGTCGGCTGTCAATTCGCCCGGGGGTTCGGCCGGCCCTTTCACGGTGATCTCGGCACAGCCCCGCTCCGGGTCGAGCGAGGCCTCGACGTACCGGTAAACAATGGCGCTCCGCGAGCGCTCCTTGTGCAATGGGGTGAGTTCGATGCCGCTCGCCCCTTCGGGCCTCGCGGATCTCGCGGCGATTTCGGTCGCGCGCGCCGCGACGATTTCGCTCCATCGGGTACGCGGCACCGCCTCGTCGATCAGGCCCCACTCGACCGCTCGCCGTCCACCGATTCCCTCGGCTCTCGTGGCGAAATAGTCGGCCCGATCGCGCCGGACGCGCCGTTTGTCGACCACCCGGGTCAGCCCGCCGGTGCCGGGAAGCACGCCGAGCAGCGGCAACTCGGGCAGCGACACCGTGGACGACCGGTCGTCGACCAGCATGATGTGGTCGCAGGCCAGCGCCAGCTCGTAGCCGCCACCCGACGCCGTGCCGTTGCACGCGGCGATCCAGACCTGGCCCGAGTTGGCCGACGCGTCCTCGATGCCGTTGCGGGTCTCGTTGGTGAACTTGCAGAAGTTCACCTTCCAGCCGTGCTCCGAGGCGGCGAGCATACGAATATTCGCCCCGGCACAGAAGATCCGGTCCTTGGCGCTGGTCAGCACCACCGCACGCACCTCGGGATGCTCGAAGCGCAGCCGCTGGACGGCGTCGTAGAGCTCGATGTCGACGCCGAGGTCGTAGGAGTTGAGCTTCAGCTCGTAGCCCGGCGCGAGGCCGCCCTGCTCGTCGACGTCCATGGTCAGGGTCGCGATCGGACCGTCGAACTCCAGCCGCCAGTGCCGGTAGTTCGCCGGGTCGGTGCGGAACTCAACGTTCACGCCTCAAAACTCTACAGAGAGTCCTAGCCACGTCAATGGTTTGTAGAACCTCCGTGTATCCCTGCGGCCGGCGCTTCCGCCTGAGCCTGGCGCCGCGGGCCGCGCCTTCGACGACAGCCGGCCGCCTCGGGAGGCCAGTTACTGTTCGACGTGGCCCTTTCCGAACCAGCATGCAATGAACGAATTCGGAACATGAGGACGGGACGAAGCCGTGGAGCCGGACGCGCAGCCGAGGGAGAGAGACGCGCAGCTGAAGGAACGAGTGGTTGAACATCTGCAGCCCGGCGAGACCTTCCGCGCGTTCGTCTGGGCCAGCCGGGCCGACGGCCGTACGTCGGTCGGGGTGACGCGGGCCGAGATGTCGCCGTTCCGGTTGCGGTTGCGCAGGCCCGTGTCCGACGGCCCCGGTGCCCGCCTCGGCGTGCACGGTTCGCCGCGCAGCCTTGCCGTCGGCCTGGACGAGCACATCCGCATCGTGACCCACCCTCGCGTGCTGGCCCTCACCGATCGCCGCCTGCTGGTCCTGTCGAAGCGCCTCGGTTCCTGGCGGGACCTCTTCCGGCCGGCCTCCACCCCCGTGCCGCGGCTGCGCCTGCTCTGGGAATGCCCCCGCAAGGACCTCGCCTCGGCCACCGAACGGGCCGGTCGTCTGCGTCTTACCTTCACCGACGGCTCCGCGGTGGTCCTGCTCACCCCGTCCGCCGGCATCCAGCCTTTCCTGGCCGGCTGACCGCCTCCTCGGCGAGCCCGGCCGGACGGCGACATGATCTGCGCACCGTTGCGATGAGTTTCGCCGTCGCCGCCGGTCTTTCCCTGCACGCACACGATGGCCTGCGAGCACGATGAAATGGAGTGCATCATGACCGTCACCTACACCGTCGACGTCTTCAGCAGCCTCGACGGCTTCGGCACCGCCGTCCGGGGCTGGGGCGGCTACTGGGGCAAGCAAGGTCCGGAGTTGCTCGAGCATCGCCTCGCCCAGTACAGCGAGCCGCAGCGGATGGTGCTCGGGGCCAACACCTATCGGGCGTTCGCTCAGTTGCTGGCCTCAGGTGCTGAGGAGACCGTCCATGACGCGTGGGTCACCCGGATGCGGCGCCTGCCGGCGACCGTGGTGTCCAACAGCCTGGCCGGATCCCTCGACTGGCCGGACGCGACCATTGCGCCGGGCGACGCCGTCGACGTCGTCGCGCGGCTCAAGGAGGAGTCCGAGGTTCCGCTGCGCTCGCACGGCAGCCTGTCGATGAACCGGGCGCTGATGGCCGCCGGTCTGGTCGACCGCGTCCAGGTGACGCTCTTCCCGGTGATCACCGGGGAGACCGGATCGGACCCGATCTTCCAGGGGGCGGCCGACTTCGACCTCGAGCTGCTCGAGAGCCGGACGCTCGACGGCCACATCCAGGAGCTCGTCTACCGGCCCCACCTGCACGCCTGAACGATCGGCGCCTCGACCGCCATCTCGCGGAGGAAGACCGCTCCAGCAGGTGGTGGGGAAAAAACCGCGGCTAGCAGCCCGTCCTCCGGCTTGCCGGTTCGGGCCGAGCGCCTTGAGATCCTCGCCCAGCTGCTCGCCGGTGACCCGGTGTGCGCTGCGCCACCACTCCGCTCGAAGGCACGGGTGATCTCGCCCTCGGAGACGGTCAGCTGGAACGCCGGATCGACGTACGGCCCGGACCGGCAGCACGAGATCGGGCGGCGCGCCGTGCTGACCGTGGTCGATGACCGGAGGCTCGAGGTCGGCGGCGTACCGCCGGGCCGGCGTGTCCCACGACGTACGAGCCCGAGGGCTCGGGCGACATCCGTTCGAGCTTCTCGGCCAGGGCGGCGCGGCCGGTGTGCGACTGACTGCGGGTGGCGGCGTGCGGCGTGTTCCCATGTGCCGACCCGGGCTGCGAACCGGGGCCGGTCGCCGGCGAGCCGGGTGACGTACTCGCCGAAGCGACGCGCCGGCTCCGGTCGTGCGCGAACGCGCTCAGTTCGTCGAAGTACGCGCCGAGAGGGTCAGGATCGTGTGGGCGGCAATCATCATGTCGCCCCGGTCGCGTCGCGGCGCGGAACCGAACCGCGGGCCGATCCTCCCGTGCAGGTCGCGGAGCAGCCGGATCAGGTCTTTCCCAGGGGTCGAACGGGCCGATCTGGCCGGTGACCACCAGCGGGCCGCCGAGCGTGTAGTCGATCGCGTTGACCAGCCGGTCCCGTTCATCAGCGAGAATCCGGGCAGCGGAGGCGGACGGGCCACACCTCGACCTTGCCGCGGATCAGCATGGATCGACAGAGGCAGTTCTCAGGTGCGGGGGCGGACCAGGCCGGCGTCGTAGGCCACGATCACGGCCTGGATGCGGTCGCGGGCGCCCAGCTTGGCCAGCACGCGGCCCACGTGCTTCTTCACCGTCGACTCGGTCAGGACCAGGCGTTCGGCGATCTCGGTGTTGGTCCAGCCCTGGCCGATCGCGACCAGCACCTCGCGCTCCCGGTCGCTCAACGGGCCCAGGTCCACCGACGACGCCGGGACGAAGGACGACGCGTACGCCTCCATCAGCTTGCGGGTCAGGCGGGGCGCGACCACCGCGTCGCCGGAGGCGACCGCTCGGATGCCGGCGACGAGTTCCTCCGGGCGGGCGTCCTTGAGCAGGAAGCCGGAGGCGCCGGCGCGCAGGCCGGCGTAGACGTACTCGTCGAGGGCGAACGTCGTCACGATCAGCACCCGGCTGCGGTCGCCGGCCGCGGTGATCCGCCGGGTGGCCTCGATGCCGTCCATGCCGGGCATGCGCACGTCCATCAGGACGACGTCGGGCCGCAGGCGCTGGACCTCGCGGACCGCGTCGCCGCCGTTGGCCGCCTCGCCGACGACGGTGGTCTCGGGGGTGTTGTCGAGCAGCATGCGGAAGCCGTAGCGCTGCAGCGGCTGGTCGTCGACGATCAGCACGGTGGTGGTCATCTCGGGGTCTCCATCACTACGTCGACCACCCAGCCGTGGCCGTCGGGGCCGGGGCCGGCACTGACTTCTCCACCGTAGAGGGCGGCCCGCTCACGAATCCCGACCAGACCGTTGCCTGTGGACGGCGACGACAATGGTGGATAACCGGGGCCGGTGTCGGTTACCCGTACGGAAAGAGAGCCCGGCTCCGCAGCGACCGTGACCGACGCTGAGGCCCCGGCCCCCGCGTGCCTCAAAGTGTTCGTCAAGGCCTCCTGGACGATCCGGTAGACCGCGAGCTGGCGGCCCGGCCCCAGATGCACCAGCTCGCCGGTGCTCCGATACGTCACCGCAAGGCCCGCCGCCCGGACACTGGGCAGCAGCCGATCGAGATCGGCGATGCCCGGCTGGGGCGACAGTTCGGGGTCGTCCGAACTCTCCCGCAGCACCCCGAGCACCCGCCGCAGCTCGTCCAAGGCCTGGCGCCCGGTCTCGCCGATCAGCCGCAACGGCTCGGCGAGGCCGGGCTCCGACCGCGACACCGCCAGCAATGCACCCCCGTCGGCCAGTCCGACGATCACCGACACGTGGTGTCCGACGAGGTCGTGCATCTCCCGCGCGACCCGCGCCCGCTCGGCCGCCGCGGCGAGCGACGCCTGCTGATCGGCCCGGTCGGCCAGCGCGGTCATGTGGACCCGCAGGATGCGCGTCGCGAGCCCAGCCGCGATCCCGCCCGAGCACGTGCCGAGGATGAGCAGCAGGACCGCGATCCGGTGCTCGGACGCCGGCCGCCCGACGAAGATCGAGAAGCAGAGTGCTCCGGCGGTGCCGCCGGCCGCCCAGGCGAGGGCCCGCATCGAGCACCGCACGGCGACGCTGTTGAGCATCACCAGCAGCGCGATGTCCGTGCTCAGCCACACGCCGGCCGACTGCTCCGCGATCACGATGATCAGCACGGCCGCGAAGGCGAGGAGCGGCGCCCGGCGGCGCCACCACAGCGGTACGAGCAGGAGCGCGGCACAACTCGCGACGACCCAGGCCGGATGAGTGCCGTTGAGATCGTCGTGGTGGCCGCCGTGGGAGGCCAGCTGCGGGAGGCTGAACAGCAGCACGCCCAGCACCGGCGCGGCATCGCCGAGCCAGGGGCGGCGCCGGTCGAGCCGCCGGAGCCGTCGCGCCCGGTCGAGCAGCCAGCGTGGGAGCGGGTGCTCGAGAAACGGGTCCGGCGTCATGCGTCTGATTTTCGGAGCCGGACGGCGGCCGCCGCCAGGATTACCGCCACATAGCCGGCGAAGACCGCCAGTCCCACCGCCGGGCTCAGCGAGCCGCCGCCGGGATGCAGCCTCATCACCGCCTCGCCCGCGTTGCTCGGCAGGTAGGGCGAGATGGCGGTCGACCACGAGTCGGGCAGGAGGCCGATCACACCGGGGAGGATCAGCAGCGTGCCGGCCAGGATCGCGATGCCGCCGGCACTCGACCGTACGAGCATGCCCAGCCCGACCCCGAACACGGCGACCAGCCCCAGGTAGAGACCGGCCCCGGCCAGGCTGCGCAGCACTCCGTCGTCGCCCAGCCCGAGCGCGGTCACCCCGGCCCGCAGCAGCGCCGACCCGAGCAGGAACGAGACGAGCGCCCCGACGGCCATGAGCACCAGCGCTACGCCGCCCGCGATCAGGCTCTTCGCCCACAGCACGGGCAGGCGGGTGGGTACGGCGGTGAGCGTCGCCCGGATCATCCCGGTCGTGTACTCCCCCGCCGACAGCAACACGCCGAGCACCCCGACCGCGAGCGCGGCGAACGTGGTGCCGGCCAGCGCGATGCCGACCGCGTCCATGGGCCGGTCGGCCGCCACCCCCCGGCCGGTGCCCGGCGTGAACGAGGCCGCCGCGATCAGGCCGATCGCCAGCAGGAACAGCGCCGAGACGCCGAGTGTGATCCAGGTCGAGCGCAACGACCCGAACTTGGTCCATTCGCCGGCGAGCACCCCGCGGGCGGTCAGTCGGGGCTGGGTCAGTCGGGGCTGGGCCAATTGAGGCTGGGCCAATCGGGGCTGGGTCATTTCACGGCCTCCAAGGCGCTCGGGTATTCGACGGACTCGCGGGTCAGGTTCATGAACGCCTCCTCGAGCGACACCTGGCTCGACGACAGCTCGTGCAGCGGGACCCGATTGTCGGCCGCGACGCGGCCCAGCTCGCGCGCGCTGAGACCGGTGACCAGCAGCTCCTCGTGGTCGACCGAGGTGACGGTCACGCCCGGGCCGGTCAGCAGCGAGCGCAGCAGGCCGGTCTCGCTGGTGCCGACGCGTACGCCGCCGCCCGCGGTCTGGGCGATCAGGTCGGGCACGCTGGTGTCGGCGAGCAGGCGGCCCCGGCCGACGATCACCAGGTGGTCGGCGATCAGGGCGGTCTCGCTCATCAGGTGCGAGGAGAGCAGGACCGTACGGCCCTCGGCGGCCAACCCGCCGAGCAGGTTGCGCACCCAGAGGACGCCCTCCGGGTCGAGTCCGTTGACCGGCTCGTCCAACATGATCACCGCGGGGTCGCCGAGCAAGGCGGCCGCGATGCCGAGCCGCTGGCCCATGCCGAGCGAGAACCCGCCGACCCGCTTGCCGGCCACGGCGCCCAGACCGGCCCGGGCGATGACCTCGTCGACCCGCCTGCGGGGGATGCCGTGGGTGCGGGCGAGGGCGAGCAGGTGAGCGACGGCCGTACGACCGGGGTGCACCGAGCGGGCCTCCAGCAGCACGCCGATCTCGCACAGCGGCGCGGCGTGCGCGGCGTAGCGGGCTCCGTTGACCAGCGCGGTCCCGGAGGTCGGCGCGTCGAGGCCCACGATCATGCGCATGGTGGTCGACTTGCCGGCGCCGTTCGGGCCCAGGAAGCCGGTGACCTGGCCGGGTTTCGCGGTGAACGACAGGTTGTCGACCGCGGTCTTCGAGCCGAAGCGTTTGGTGAGTTCCCGTACTTCGATCATGTGGTCAACGCTAGGGATCGTCCGGGCCCGGGCCGTGGTACCCGGGGCGACTCTTGGCCGGGTGAGTGGTACCGGGGTACCACTCCGATAGTTTCGGAACTTGCACCGTCCGCACAGTTGATCTACAAGCCCCCAGGTAGCGGATTATCAGGACCGGGGCAAGCCGATAATTTCGGCCACCGGCCGGAACTTCGGCGTTGACTTTCTGCACCCGGAATGAAAAGAATGACGGAGATCGATCGCGTCGGTCCTGGACCTTCCTGGGAGCGCGTGCCCCAGCGGCCCCTACCTCCGGAGTCGGGCCGCTGGGACACCCTCATCGAAAGGGCGGACTCATCATGGACATCCTCATCGTGGGAGCGGGTGTCGGTGGCCTGGCGCTGGCCAACGGGCTGGTCGCCGACGGCCATCGGGTGCGCGTGCTGGAACGGGCCGATGCCCCGCGCACCGACGGCGCCGCGGTCACGATCTTCAGCAACGGCGCGGCGGCCGCGGCCGGTCTCGGGGTCTCCCTCGACGACCTCGGCGGCGCCGTCGACACGCTCGGATTCTTCGACGCCGGCGGGCGCGCGTTGGCCCACGCCGACATGACGCTGCTGCGCCGCTGGACCGGCTACCGGGTCGCCACCATCCCGCGGGCCGCGCTGCTGCGGCGGCTCACCGCCGGCCTTCCGGCCGACGCGATCACCTACGGCCGGCAGATCGGGACGGTGGAGACCGCCGGTTCCGGCGCCGCGGTGGTTACCGCTGACGGCGTACGGGAGGAAGCCGCGCTCGTGGTCGGAGCCGACGGCGTTCGCTCGGCCGTGAGGCGAGCCCTGCTCGGCTCGGCCGAGCCGTCCTACAACGGGTGGGTGAGCTGGCAGGGCCTGACCGCGGCGATGCCCGAGCTGGCGGCCGGCGCCTACGCCCGCTGCATCGTCGGCGACGCCGGGCTCTGCGGCCTGATGCCGGCGGGCGGCGGCCTGCTGCAGTGGTGGTTCGACGTCGACGAGCCGGCCCCGGCCGGACGCCCGGTGATCGGCTGGCTGCGGGAGCGGTTCCGCTCCTACGCCGACCCGGTCCGCAAGCTGCTCGACGTGCTGACCGAGGCCGACGTCCACGCTTTCCGACACGCTTGCCATGACATTCCGTCCTCCTGGGGCTCCGGCTGCGCCACTCTGCTCGGCGACGCCGCGCACGCCTTTCCCCCGTCCCAGGCCCAGGGCGCCAATCAGGCCCTGGAAGACGCGTGGCTGCTCCGTCGGGCGCTGTCGTCCCCCGGCCCGGTTCCCGACGTTCTGCGCGGTTATGAGCGGGTGCGGGCCCGCCGGGTCCGGCGTATCGCGAAGCTGGCGGCCAGCGAGGTCACCAACCGGCCGCCGGCCGTTCTCGTCCGCCTGCTCGGCCCGTTCCTTTTCACCCGGCTGCAACTGATGGTGATCAAGCGCTGCAGCAGCGTCCTCAACGACGACCGGCTTCAGTAATCCCGGCCGGCATCAGTAGACTCGCCGACCGTATGTCTCTCTACAGCAGCGAGCGCCTGCACACCCTGCGCGTGATCGTGACCGGCGGCGGCACCGGTGGGCACACCTATCCGGCGCTGACCACGGTCACGACGCTGCAGCGTCGCCTGGCCGAGACCGGGGCCGCCCCCGACGTGCTCTGGGTCGGCGTGGCCGGCGGCCTCGAGAGCAAGATCGCCGAACGCAACCACATCCCGTTCCGGGCCATCACCACCGGCAAGCTGCGCCGCTCCACCAGCCCGCGCGACCTGGCCCGCAACTTCGTCGACGCGTTCCGCATCCCGATCGGTGTGCTGCAGGCCGTGCTCACGGTCGCCCGCACCAAGCCGGCGGTCGCCCTGAGCACCGGCGGCTACGTCTCGGTGCCGATCGGGCTGGCGGCCCGGCTGTTCGGGGTGCCCTACCTGCTGCACGAGCAGACGCTGAGCCTCGGCCTGGCCAATCGCATCCTGGCCCGGGTCGCCACCCGCATCCTGCTCAGCCACGAGGCCTCCCTCGAGCACCTGCCCCCGCGCGCCCGGTCGCGGGCCGTGGTCACCGGCAACCCGATCCGCTCCGAGGTCTTCCAGGGCGACCCGGCCCGCGCCTTCTCGGCCTTCAACCTCGACCCGAACCTGCCTCTGGTCCTGGTCACCGGCGGCGCCGCGGGCGCCCAGCAGATCAACCGCATGCTGACCGGCGCCCTGGGCGACCTGCTCCAGCACTGCCAGATCGTGCACCAGTGCGGCAGCCTGAGCCACGCCGAGATGCAGCAGGTGGCAGCCTCGCTCCCGCCGCACCTGGCGGGCCGCTACCACGTGCTCGACTTCATCCACGAGGAACTCCCCGACCTGCTGGCGGCGGCCCACATCGTGGTCGCCCGCAGCGGCGCCGGCACGGTCGCCGAACTGACCGCCCTCGGCAAGGCCTGCGTCCTGGTCCCCTACCCCCACTCGGCCGCCGACGAACAGCGAGTCACGGCCCGCCACCTGGCCGCCACCGGCGCCGCCACAATGCTGGACGGCCCGACCGCCACCCCGGAGGACCTCCGCAACGCCATCCGCGGCCTCCTGGCCGACCCCCACCACCGCGCCGCGATGGAACAGGCCGCCCGCACCCACGGCAAGCCCGAAGCCGCCGACCACGTGGTCGCCGAACTCCTGGCCGTCACCGCCCGCTGACCGAAGCCCTCTTCCGGCGCTGCCGGGATTACGGTGCCGTCGAAGAATCCGGCTTGGACGGTGTGCTGCGGGTGAACACCGCGACGGCAATTCCTCAGGCGGCGTCGACGCTTCGCGAGGTGTGCGATCAGCCGGTGCAGGTCCTCGGCCGCGGCCGTGCTGCCGTACTCGCCCGGCTTGTTGTCCGAGTCGCCGAAGCCGCGCAGGTCGACCGCGAAGACCCGGTGGGCGGTCGCCAGCAACGGGAGCTGCTCGGGGGCTTCCGCACACTCGTGGACGCCGCGACCGCCGAACTGGCCCGGCGCGGCCACGCGGACGTGCGTCCCGTCCATGACTTCGCCATCCGGGCCATCGCCGCGGGCGCCGCCACCGCCTCGGAACTGGGCCGCCGCCTGTCGATCACCAAGCAGTCGGCGGCGAAGACCATCGCGGTGCTGCAGGAGCGCGGCTATGTGGCCCGCGACACCGACCCGCTCGACGCCCGCCGCAAACGCCTGCAAGTCACCGCGCTCGGCCTCGACATGCTGCGGCAGGGCGAGACGACATTCGACGAGCTGCGCGATCAGTGGGCCCAGCGGATCGGCATCACCGAACTCGAGAACTTCGAGGCACAGCCGGCGGCGATGGTGGGTGCGCAGCCGGTGCGCTTCGATACGCCCGGGTGGCTCACCCAGGACCTCGGCGAGCCGGCTTGAGCGACGTGACGGCGTCGCCCTCGTTCAGGCATCAGCGACGCGCGTCGCGGGTCACGGCGGTCGGCAGGTTCGACCACCAGCGGGCGGCCGCGCGGGCCTCGTGCGGCGTGTCCGGATCCTTGCTGATGCGCGCGAGCCAGTCCAGCCGGCCGGAAATCCCCAGCGCGTAGACCAGGCCATCTCGGCAAGCGGGCCGCCGCAGGCCCGCGGCCCAGAACGGATCGCTGCTGCGGCCGGGCACGTGGGCGAGGCTCCAGGCGGCCGAACCGGTGGTTCCGGCGGGCAGGCCGGGCGCCGCGACGAGCGCCTCGACCGTACGCCGGTGTTCCGGCCCGGCGACGAAGGGCAGCGCCTCGGTCAGTGCCCCGGCCAGTGTCGGGTCGCCGGCCACGGCCGGCTTGCGTAGCTCCGTGCAGCAGGCGTCGGCCAAGCCGCGGCGGAACGGCGTGGCGCCCAGCATCTGGGCGGCGTGCAGCCGGACGTCGGGGTGGGCGCTGAACAGCATTTCGTCCACTACCCGGGTCAGCAACTCGTCGGGCGCGCCGTCGGCGTAGGTGTCCGTGCCGGACAGTGCCCCGCCGGCGATCCGGTCGACCATCCGGCGGGAACGGCCGTCGGCGAGCGCCGGGGTCGCCGGCAGCCGTGGCGCAAGCCGGCCGAGCAGCTCACCGGCGAGCGGGCGGACGGCGGCCGACCATGCCGTGTCGGTGCGCAGGTCGTGCACCGCCGCAGCGACTTTGTGCAGCTGAACCGGGCTGAACTGGCGGTGCCGCACCTTGGCGGCGCCGGCCAGCAGCGCCCCCCGAAGGGCTCGCTCGTTGGCCGGTTCGGTGAGTTGGGCGACCAGCAGCGCGGAGATCGCCGGATCGTCGACCACGTCGAGGACCGCCAGCGGCTCGATGACGATCTGCGAAGCCGGGTGGCGGACCACGGCGGCGCAGGCGGCGACCACATGCGGGCGGCTCGCCGGCAGCCAGAGCAACCGGTGGGTGGACTCACTGCGTTGGCGCCAGGCGTGGCCGTCCGCGACCAACTGTTCCGAGAGCAGCCGCTGCGCCAGGCGGTCCCATGATCGGCCGGGCATCACCACCGAGGTGAAGGCGGTGAGCAGCACGGTCAGCTCATCCCAGTCCGCGCCGGACATCTCACCGCCGTAGAGCACCTGGTCGAGCAGTTCTTCGGCCCGCTTCACCGCGGACCGGTCGTCGGGCCGGATCCGGCGGTCCAGACGGGACGGGGACACCCGGTCCGTGCCGTGCCGGTACACGCCGTCCACCACCGTTATCAGGGAGTTTCGGGGCCGGCCCAGGACTTTCTCGTACGCGGCGACCGTACGGTGCGGCACCGGAACCCCGCCGCTCTCCCAGCGACTGACCTGGCCGGCCGAGGCGGGGCAGCCGACCGCGGCGAGGTCGGCGGCGAAGCGGGTGAGGCGTACGTCCCGGCCGCCCGCACCGAACCGCCGGTTGACTCGCAGCAGCCATGCGATGCGTTCTTGGCAGCCCGGGATCGCCGTCTCCGAAGGTAGACGGCTCGGCCGGTGGGGCCGGCCCAGCCCGGACGATCCCGCACGCCCCGCCACGTGTCGCAGAGTATGCGCTCAACTACCAACCGAGAACAGCCTTGTTGCGCATCCGACGAAGCAGCGCAAAAAATCAGCATTTGATCGACGTGCCGCCATACGTTGTCCGCCTCGTCAACGACGGTGCGAGAGAAGGACCGACATGACTCCGACGCCGGGATGAAGATCTTCGGGGGCTGCCTGATGTTCAGCCATCAGCGAGTGCTCGTCGCCGGCCCGGGCGGAACGGTGCTCGCCATCGGTACCTGGCAGAAAGGCGCCGTCGTCATGGCTTCGCCCCGTCATTCCGAAACCGTCCCGTGCGAAGAGGCCAGATGGACAGCCACCGCTTGAGTTTGCCGGTAGTTCGTGGCGCAAACTATCATTTCCGGCGTGACCGACCAGCTCAGCACCATGGACGCGCTCGCCCAGCTCTCCTTCCTGATCTACGGCACGCTGTCCGAGGTCGCCGGTGAGCACGACCTGTCGGTGATCCAGATCCGCCTGCTCGGCGTCCTGCGCGACCGCGAGCCGACGATGCGGGAGCTGGGCCGGTTCCTCGGCCTCGACAAGTCCTCGATCAGCGGTCTCGTCGACCGCGCCGAGCGCCGGGGGCTGGTCCGGCGCACGCCCAGCATCGAGGACCGCCGCGCGGTCCGCGTCTCCCTCACCGACGCCGGGCGCACGCTGGGCGGTCACGCCGCGCTCGCTTTCGGGTCGCGCGTTGACGCGTACGTCGTGGGCCTCCCGCCCGCGGAGCGGGAGCAACTCACCCGGCTCGCCACCAGGGTCGTCGCCGACGACGCCCAGCGCCGGGCCCTGCCGGGCTGACCTTTCCCGGCTGACCCGTGCCCCTATGCTCCGGGGATGACCCCCCGACACCACCCGGTGGAGAACGGCACCGAACGCGACACGCTGGCCGGCATGCTGGATTTCCTGCGGGCCACCGTGGCCGTCAAGGTCGCCGGCCTGGCCGACGCGGACGCATTCCGGGCGACGGTGCCGCCGTCGGCGCTCACGGCGGCCGGGGTGGTCAAGCACCTGACCGGCGTCGAGCGGTTCTGGTTCAGCATCGACTTCGCCGGCGCCGACCTGCCCTGGCCGTGGACAGAGGACGACCCGCACGGCAACTTCCGTCCCGGCCCTGCCGAGACGCTCGCGGGCATCGTGGCCGAATATCGGGCCGAGTGCGAGCGATCGCGCGTGGTGGTGCGGTCGGCCGGGCTGGACGACGTCGCGCGGCCGGAGGGCATGGAGTTCACCCTTCGATATGCCCTGGTCCACATGATCGAGGAGACGGCTCGTCACTGCGGCCATCTCGACCTGGTGCGGGAGTGCATCGACGGGGTGACCGGCGAATAGCGGCCCGCCGGCGATCGGCGCCGGCGGGCCGTTTTCTAGGCGACCGCGCAGGTGCCGCCGTTGAGGGTGAACGCGGTCGGTACGGCGTTGCTCGCCGTCCAGGAGCCGAGCACGCCGATCGTGGCGGTGGCGCTCGGCGCGAGCGTGCGGTTCCAGCTCACGCCGCTCAGCGTGACCGCCGGACCGGACTGGACCGCCGAGGCGTTCCAGGCCGAGCCGATCTTCTGGTCGCCGCCGAAGGTGAAGGCGAGGGTCCAGCCGTCGATCGTCACGGAGCCGGTGTTGGCGAGCGTGACCTCGGCGACGAAGCCACCGGTCCAGTTGGAGGTGGTGCGATAGCCCGCTCGGCAGGTGGGCGTGGTCGGGGGCGCCGAGGTGGTGACCGTGTTCGACGCGATCGAGACGTTGCCCGCCGCGTCGCGGGCCCGCACGTAGAACAGGACGCGCTCGCCGCCGGTGGGCGCGACGTAGCTGGTGCCGGCGGTGGAACCGACCAGCTGCGAGGTGTACCAGCTGTCGAAGCGGTAGACGTCGTACGCGACGACCCCGACGTCGTCGGTGGACGGTGTCCAGGTCAACGCGGTGCCGTCGGCGACCAGGTGGCCGGGCGCACCGGGCGGCGTCGTGTCGGCCGCCGTGTCGGAGGCCGGGGTGACCACGACGACCTGGTCCGACTGGGCCGACTGGTGGTTGAGGTCGTCGAGCGCGCTGACGCGGAAGGAGTACTGGTGGCGCGACAGGATGCCGCCGGTGATGGTCGCGGTGGTCACGTTGCCGACGTTGGCCGACATGATGACGTCGTCGAACGCCTGGCCGTACGTGACCAGGTAGTGGTCGACCCCGCAGCAGCCGCCGTGGGAGGCGGTCCAGGAGAGCTTCACCGAGTCGGCGTGCACGGCGGTCGCGGTGAGGTCGCCGGGCACGGACGGTGGATAGGGCGACGGGTTGATCGGTCCCGACGGCAGCGGCGGGACCGGATCGCTGGGAGTGGGCGGCACGGAGGCCGACGGGGCGGCTGCGTTGCCCAGTGCGGCGTGTCCGGCGACGATCCCGACCCCCGTCAGGGCCGCCGCGAGGACGAACGCGGCGAAGATCCTTCGTGGACGGTTCGGCATTTCTCGACGGTTGCCCATGTATCGATAGCCGTCAAGGTATCGCCGTGCGCTTGAATGGACCGATGACCGACATCCGGGTCGAGACCGACGGCGCGATCACCACGATCTGGCTGGACCGGCCGGATCGCCGCAACGCCGTGGACGGTCCGATGGCGGCCGCCCTGGACGGCGCGTTCGAGGAGTTCGAGAACGATCCCGGGCAGCGGGTGGCGGTGCTGGCCGGTGCCGGGGGCACCTTCTGCGCCGGTGCCGATCTGACCGCGGTCGGCGAACCGGCCCGGCGCAACTCGCTGGATCCCGACGGTGCCGGCCCGATGGGGCCGACGCGGCGGGTTCTGGGCAAGCCGTTGATCGCGGCGATCGCCGGGCACGCGGTGGCGGGCGGGCTCGAACTCGCGCTGCTGGCCGACCTGCGGGTGGTCGAGCGGGACGCGGTGCTCGGCGTCTTCTGCCGGCGCTGGGGCGTGCCGCTGATCGACGGCGGAACGGTGCAGCTGCCCCGCATCGTCGGGCTCGGAAGGGCCCTCGACCTCATCCTGACCGGACGTCCGGTCACGGCCGACGAGGCGTACGCGATGGGCCTGGCCACCGTGGTGGCCGAGCCGGGCCGCGGGGTTGAGCAGGCGCGTTGGCTCGCCGAGAGGATCGCCGATTTCCCGTACGAGTGTGTGCTCGCCGATCGCGCGTCGGTCTATGCCGGGCTCGATCTGCCGCTCGCCGAGGCGCTGCGGGCCGAAGGTGCGACCGGCGTGCCGATCGTTTTCCGGGAAGGGGCGGCCGGGGCGGCCCGCTTCGTTTCCGGCGAAGGCCGGCACGGCTCCTTCGGGGCCGATCAATAGTCCCGGCCCAGCCGGACGAACAGGTCGTGGGCGGCGGTGACCTCCTCGATGGTGCCGCCGGCCAGCCGGCCGAGGAGCAGACCCCGGGCAACGGCCACGCCCAGGCGCACGAACGGGCCCACCTCGGGGCTCGAGACCTGCCTTCGCTCGCCAGGCGTGGGTGGGGTGAAAGCGGATGATTCACTCTTAACGGCCGCCGAATCGGGCCACTAGCGTGAGGGCACCCCGACGCGGGAGGTCGCTCGCGATGGTCGTACCCGTACCCCTGCAATGGCTGCTCACGCTGGCTCTGGCCGGCGGGGCGGTGTTTCACCTGGGCCGGGCCGCGCGGCCCCGCCTGACCCACGAGCACCGCATCGCCGAGTCCTTGCACGCCGTCATGGGCCTGGCCATGGTCGCGATGCTGTGGCCGTTCGGCCGGGTCGTGCCCGGGTCGGCCTGGCTGGTCGTGTTCGCCGGGTCGGCCGGGTGGTTCGCCGCTCAGGCGTCGCGGGCGGGCAGGCAGTGGGTGGTGCCGGTCTACTTCGCGTCGACGGCCGCGGCCATGGTCTGGATGAGCAGCGCGGTGCCTGCCACCCCGGCGATGGACATGCCGGGCATGACGCACGCTCCGAACGGCCCGGCGGTGTGGGCCGCCGCGGCGATCGGTGGCTACCTCGTGGCGGGCGGCCTGTGCTGGCTGCTCAGTGGCCTGAGGCTGGGCGCCCTGCGCACCGGGCCGCCCGAGACCGCCCGGTGCGAGACGCAGTGGCCGGCGCTCTGCCACGGTGTGATGGGCGTCAGCATGGGTCTGGCCATGCTGACCATGATCTGATCGAGATGCGGTGATCCGCCGGGCCGCCGGTCAGCGGTCGCCCACCGGTCCCCGGCCACCCGCGATCAGTTCCGAGCAGTTCCGGCCCTGCAGCGTCGTCCTGGCGCGGATCGTCAGGACGCCGGCGACGTCGATGTCCGACGAATGGCCGCCGTAGCCGGACTCCGAGATCAGCCGAGCACCCATGACCGCGCTCCAGAACGTGCGCACCTCGACCTCGATCGGCCGGTCGAGCGTCCAGTCGCGGCGTTCGAGGACCCGGGCCAGGTAGTGCTCGGCCTGGCGGAACAGGACGGCGAGGCGCTGCTGGGCGAGCTTCTGCAGTTCGGGCCGGACGTGGCTGATCGACATCGCCCGGACGACGACCGGCAGGGCGGGCAGCGCCAGGGTGGTGCGGGCCACCGCCGCGCGGAAGGCGGCCGGCGTGCGCTGCCGAAGGCCGATCGGCTCCAGGCGGCGGGCCTCGCGCAGGAGAAGAAGGAACGCCGCCTGGACGAACAACGCGTCCTTGGAGCCGAAGTAGTAGGTCACCTGGTGCGGATGGGCACCGGCCGAGCGTGCGATCTCGGCCACGCTCACCGCGGCGTAGTCCTGACCGGCGAACAGCGCCGCCGCCTGGTCGAGGATGCGCACACGGGTGCGGCGCCCGCGAGCGCGGACCGGCTCATCGGTGGACATTCCATATTTGTATGCGATACAAAGACTGGGTGACAAGCTACGAGGACGTGGTCATTACCGGGCTGGGCGCGATCACCCCGCTGGGCCCGGACGTCGAGTCGCTGTGGCAGGGCGTGCTGGCCGGGCGGTCGGGGGTTCGCCGCATCGACGACCGGCTCTCCGGGTTCGCGCACGCCGCCGACCTGCCGACCCTGATCGGCGCCCCGATGGCGGTCGATCCCGACACGCAGCTCACCCGGGTGCAGGCCCGGCGCATGGACCGCGCCGAGCAGGCCGCCGTGGTCGCGGCCAAGCAGGCGTGGGCCGACGCCGGCTCCCCCGAGGTCGACCCCGAGCGCCTGGCCGCCGTCATCGGCACCGGCATCGGCGGTCTCAACACCCTGCTCGACCAGGACGACGTGATCGAGGAACGCGGCCCCGGCCGGGTGTCGCCGCTGGTCGTGCCCATGATGATGCCGAACGGGCCGGCCGCCTGGGTCAGCCTCGAGCTGGGTGCCAAGGCGGGCGTCTACGCCACGGTCTCGGCCTGCGCCTCGGGCGCCGAGGCGATCAGCATGGCGATCCGGCTGATCCGCGCCGGCGAGGCCGACATCGTGGTGGCGGGCGGCGCCGAGGCGGCGATCGCGCCGCTGACGGTGGCGGGGTTCGCCCAGGCCCGCACGCTCTCCAAGCGCAACGACGACCCGGAGCGCGCGTCCCGGCCGTTCGACGCCGACCGCGACGGATTCGTGCTCGGCGAGGGCGCGGGCGTGCTCGTGCTGGAACGGGCCGGGTTCGCGGCGGCCCGCGGTGCCCGGGTGATCGGGCGGGTGGCCGGCTTCGCCGTGACCTCCGACGCCTACCACATCACCGGGCCCGACCCGTCCGGCGAGGGCCAGATCCGGGCGATCCGCCGCGCCGTGGCCGACGCGGGCCTGACCCCGGGCGACATCGACCACGTCAACTGCCACGCCACCTCGACCGTGGTCGGCGACATCGGCGAGGCGGTGGCGATCCAGAAGGCGCTGGGCGACGACGTGATCCTGACCGCCCCGAAGTCGAGCCTCGGCCACCTGGTCGGCGCGGCGGGCGCGGTCGAGAGCATCCTGACCCTGCTCACGGTGGCCAACGGCGTCATCCCGCACACGCTCAACCTGGAGCACAAGGCACCCGAGGTCACCCTCGACGTGGTCGCCGGCGAGCCCCGCAAGCAGGACCTGCGGGCCGCCGTCTGCAACTCGTTCGGCTTCGGCGGCCAGAACGTCTCGCTGGTGTTCACGGCCTGAGATCGGAAACCGGCTGGACGTCGAAAGCGGCCCCGGGCCGGAAACAGGTCGTTGCTGCTTTGGTCCTACCGACGGCCGGGAGCCGACGCTTCTCCCGGTGGAGGACGAAGACGGGCCGTCACCGCCGGCACCATTGCCGGCACCCGGGCGGCGTAGTCGTCGTAGGCCGGGCCCAGGTCGGCGCGCAGGTCGCGCTCCTCGAAACGGATCCCCACGGCGATGTACGCGGTCGAGCTCACGGCGAAGAACAGATGTCCCACGCTCATCCTCGGCGTCGCCCAGAACGCGATGATCAGGCCGAGCATCATCGGGTGGCGCAACCACGCGTACAGGAAACGCTCGCGGAACGCCGGCGGTGAGTAAGCCTCGCGGCGCGAGTGGCGCCAGGCCTGTTTGAGGCCGAGGAAGTCGGCGTGGTCGATCATGTAGGTCGAGCCGACGACGATGATCCAGCCGAGCCCGTAGAGAGCCCAGATCGGCATCGACCAAGGCCGGCCGGCGTGCCAGACCGACGTCGGCACCGGCTGCCACCACGCGAAGATCGCCATCAGCAGCAGGCTCGCGACCAGCACGAACGTGCTGCGCTCGGCCGCCCTGGGCAGGAACCGTTTGAGGCCGGCGCGCGCCATCACCGAGTGGTGCGCGGCGAAAACGAGCAGCAGCGCCCCGTCGATCGGAAGCGAGACCCCGGCGGAGTGCGTGGCCGGGTCGTCGATGCCGGTCAGGAAAGTGCCGTGGCCGGCCAGGAACAGGAACGCCCAGACCGAACTGAGAAGGAATGCGATGTAGGCCAGGGCCGAGTACCCGAGCAGCAAAAGCCTCATGGCCCCATCGTGGCGACCGGGGAACCGCGAAACAGGCGGGAAAATACCTCAGTCGGCGGAGGCCACGTACCAGGCGGCGATCTGTGCCCGGGAGCGGAAGTCCATCCGGTAACGGATCCGTTCCACGTGCGCCTCGGCCGACTTCTCGGCGATGCCCAGCCGCGCGGCGATCTCTCGGTTGGTGCAGCCCTGTGCGATCAGCGCGGCCACCTCACGCTGCCGCGCGGTCAGCGTCGGCGCGGCCCCGCGATGCCGCGCGGGCAGGCCGAGAAAGCGCCGGATCGGCCGAGTCAGCGATTCACGGTCGCCGATATAAGGCAGGTGCGACCGCCCGGGGACGACCCTGAAATCGGCTCCCGGAATGCCGTCGGCGAGGCGCCGGCCCTCGACGAGGGGAACGGCCCGATCGCGATCCCGGTGCAACACCAGCGTGGGTGCCGCGACGCGCGGCAGCAGATTCTCGATGTCTATTTCGTACGCGAGTGCCAGCATCGCGCAAGCCGTCTCCGCACTCGCCGACTCCTGCTGGTAAAGGGCGAAGGCGGCCCTGGTCGGCGCGTCGGCGTCGGGCGTGAAGATGCCGGCCAACAGGTCGGAGGCGAGCCCCCAGTGCTCCCGCACCAGCCCGAGCACATGGTGCTGGATCGGCGGCTCGGCGACCGACGGCCCGTGCGCCCAGCCGCCGTAGAGGATCAGCCGCGCGACCGGGGCCGACGCCGCCCACGCCGCGGCCACCGCGGCACCGAGCGAGACGCCCATCAGGTCGAACCGCTCCAGCCCGGCCGCGGCGACGACGTCGCGCAGAGCGTCCAGCTCACTCTGCATCGTGTACGCCCCGGGACCAGCAGCCACGGACAGCCCGCACCCCGGCTTGTCGTAGCGGATGAGCGTGCGCCCGTCGGCGAGCGCCTCGTAGAAGGACCGCTCGGCCGGCAACGCCCAGCTCATCTCGAGGTGACTGAGCCACCCCGACACGTACACCAGCGGCGGCCCGTCACCGCGGACGGCGTAGGCGACGCCCGACGGTGTCACCGCGATGCGCTGGCCGGTCATGGGGTTAACCTACCGGCGGGAGCTTGCCCTCCAGGCGAGGCCGCCGCGCGCCGTCGACCGCGGTGCGGATGCCGTAGACGCGGGCGTGGTTGGTCCACCCGTTGACCCGGCTCCGGTTGTTGCTGGTCTGCACGCGGCCGGCCCCGGCGTCGACGGCCGAGACCAGGTGCACCGCTCTGGGAGGGTCCGGCACGAGCCTGCGAGGGGCAGGACACGGGCCCGTGCCGGACCGGGGGAAGGTCAGCGTTTCTGCAACGCGCCGGCCAGGTACTGGTTGACCTTCGCGGCCGAGAAGGAGGAGTTGCCGGCCAACGTGAAGTCGGTGGTCACGGTCTCGCCCTTCTGGATCTTCACGAGCTTCAGGAGCGGCGTGTAGCCGTCCTTGGCCGCGATCACCTCCAGCGGGTTGTAGCCCTTGTTCAGCCACAACTGGTAGTGCCCGTCGGCGTCGGTCTTCAGGGTGAACGTGGTCGGGCCGCAGGCGCCGGTCCTGGTGTCGTACATCGTGCAGACCGCGACCGTCGCCCCGGCGATCGGCTTGCCGGCCGAGGACACCGTGCCCTCGATCTTGCCCCAGGCCGCGGGCGGCGTGGCGGTCATCGAGACCGAGATCGGGGCCGCCGTCGGGTACGGCGTGTCAGTGCTCACCGTGACCAGGCCGGCGTAGGTGCCCGGCTGCGACACCTGGGACGAGTCGGCCGTGATCCGCACCTTGATCGTCTTGCCCGGCGCCACCGTCAGGTCGGTCGCGTTCTCCGACAGCCACGGCACGTCGCCGCCGCAGTCGCCGTAGCCGGGCAGCAGCGCGGCCGCCGACGTCGGGTTGAAGCCGCCGGTCGAGCCGCCGACCTGGAAGATGCCGCACGCCGCGCCGCCCCGGTAGGTGGCGTTGTTCGCGTTCGGCAGGGCCGCCCACGAGTCGGTCGCCAGGTCGTACTCCCAGCCCTGGTTGGTGATCGCCGAGCCGCCGCCGACGGCACCGCCGATGACCTCGAACCGGCCGTTGGCCGAAGCCGCCGCGGCACCCCAGGTGTCGGCGGGCAGATCGGAACGAGGCTTCCACGAGCCGCTGCCCGGGACGTACGCGTACGTCTTGGTGAGCGACCCGTTGCCGGAGTTGCCGCCGGCGCAGATGACCTCGGAGGCGGCCGAGCCGCAGGCGAGGTAGCCGACCGCGGTCGGGTAGTCGGGTTCGCGGGTCCACTTGTCGGAGCCCGGGTCGTAGGAGTAGGCGCCGGCCGAGACCGGCAGGCAGGCCCCGGTGGTGCAGCCGCCGACGACGTAGAGCTTGCCGGCTACCACCGCGGTTCCCGCGGCGGCGACGCCGGACGGGAGATCGGCCACCTTGCGCCAGGCGGTGGCTCCGTCTTTGAGGGCGTACGCGTGGACGCCGGTGTCGCCCTGCTCGTTCCAGCCTCCGACGACGTAGAACGTGTCGTCGATGAAGGCGCCGGCGGCCGCGCTGAGCTCCTCCGGCAGGTCCGGCAGCTGGTGCCAGCCCCCGGCCGTGGCGTCGTAGTAGCCGGCCACCGACAGCTTGTTGATGCCGTCGTTGCCGCCGGCGACGTAGACGGTGCCGTTGTGGGCGGCCGTCGTGTTGTCCATGACCGGCAACGCGTAGTCGGCGATGTCGGTCCACGGGGAGATGCTCGGCGTGGCCCGCGCCGCGGCGCCCGGCGACCCGGCCGGCATCGCGGCGATACTGGTCGACGCCTTCACCCGCATCGCGGGCGCGCCCTTCGCCGAAGACGCCGGGGTGACGCCGGCGTCCGACTCGCCCAGGTGGACGTGGACCGGCACCTTGCCGTCGTTGCCGAACGTGACCGTCTGCGAGGTCGAGGCACCCAGCGTCATGCCGGTCGTCAGCGCGCTCTTGTCGACCGTCACGTGCCCGGCGTCGAGGGCCACGTCGGCCTCGCGCACCGAGTCGGCGGGGACGTCCACGGCCGGGTGGCCGGCGGCGTAGCGGCCGTCGGTGACCGTGAACGCGGTCTTGCCGAGGTGGCTGCTGTAGAGCCAGTAGTAGCCGTCGGCGTCGGTCGCCCCGAGGGTGGCCGGGTCGCCGTCGGCCGTGACCGTGGCGCCGCCGAGCGCGGCGCCGGTGTTGGCGTCGGTGACGTGCCCGGCGACCAGGCCGCCCGGCTGCGCACCGCAGTAGCGCGCCCCGACGACCACGTTGTCGATCTCCCAGCGCCGGCCCCAGTCGCCGACGAAGCGGAACCGCACCCGCGCCTGGGTGTGCCCGGCGGCCTGCGGAACGGGGATGTCGACGTGCTGGACGACGCCGCCGGTCAGGGTCTGCACGGTCGACCAGGTGGCGCCGCCGTCCAGGCTCAGGTCGACGTAGCCGGTCTGGTCGGGAAAACCGATGTAGGTGCTGTCGAAGCCGATCTCCGGGTCGGCACGGCCGCTCAGGTCGACGACCGGGGAGACGAGCGAGGTGTCCTGCTTGCCGCCCTGCCCGTACACATCGGAGTCGACGTCGGCGAAGTCGGCGTCGCCACCCGGCGGCGGCCCGTAGCCGCCCATGTCCTCGAACCGCCAGGTCTGGCCCTGGCCGGCCGCGTCGGTGACCGTCCAGCCGTCCTTCGGCGTCGCGCCGGTCCAGCCGGTGAACGCCTGGGTGAGGCCCTCCTCCTGGAAGGCGTAGCCGGGGGCGTTGCAGGCCGCGGCGTCGGCGGCCAGCGAGATGTCGCGCTGGGTGTTGGCGCTCAGCGGCACGCTGAGGTCCTGGTCGACGTAGCCCGGCAGGTCGGCCGAGGTGACGTGGAGCTGGTAGGTCGCACCCGTCGGCAGCGACACCGAGTAGTGCCCGGTGAAGGCGTCCGAGTAGATCGCGCCGCCCGGGTATCCGTCGACAGTGATCTTGGAGCGCATCGGCCAGCCGTGGCCCGAGCCGTCGGTGACGTGGCCGGAGATCGTCCGGGTCGGCAGCGCGTCCAGCGAAAAGTCCCGCTTGGCCGGGACGCCCTTGGCGATCACGATCCCGGTGGCCGATCCGGCGGAGTAGCCGAACTTGGTTACGGCCACGTTGTAGGTACCGACCGGAGCGTGCAGGTCGTAGGAGCCGTCGCTGCCGGTTGTGGCGTTGAAAGTGTCGCCGTTGTCGCGGGTGGCAACGACGGCGGCCCCGGAGACTCCGACGCCGGCGCTGGTGACCGCGCCGGTCATTTCACCGGCGTCGCCCAGGGTGAGGGCGGCCAGCCCGACCGGGGTCCCGAGTCCGGTCGGGCCGTCCCAGCCCGGTCCGGCCTGGCAGAGGACGTTGCCGCAGTCGCTGTTGGTGCCCTGGGTGACGTCGTAGAGCTTGCCGGCGTTCAGGTACGGATAGGTCGCCGGGTAGGTTCCGGGCGTGGGCGCGCCGGCCAGCGCGTACATCGCCGCGGTCAGGGGCGAGGCCAGCGAGGTACCGCCCCACGGCGCCCAGCCGCTCTGCCCGAGGGTGTTGTAGACGCCGAGCGGGGTCGCCGCGTCGGCCGAGATGTCGGCGGTGACCCGGCTGTCGCAGCCCGACTTGAGGCTCTGCTGGAAGTCCGGCGTCGGCTCGTAGACCGAGCAGCCGGAGCCGCCCGAGTCCCAGGCGACCTCGTTCCAGCCGCGGGCCGAGTCGTCCTTGATCAGCTCGGTGCCGCCGACCGCGGTCACGACCGGGCTGGTCGCCGGGTACGACTGCACGTTGCCGGTGTCGCCGGTCGAGACCGTGACCGCGATGCCCGGGTGGTCGTAGTACGTGTCGAGCGTGTCCTCACCGGGGAACTCGCCGTCCACGCCGTACGAGTTGGAGATCGCGGCGGGCTTGAACGCGGCCGCCTCCGCTGCCGCCTCGGCGAGGTCGACCGCGTCGTTCGAGTCGGCCTGCACCAGCAGGATCTTGCACTTCGGGCAGGCCGACGAGACGGCGTCGAGGTCGAGCGCGGTCTCGATCGACCAGCCGCCGTCCTCGTCCGGATAGGAGGTTCCACCGCGCTGGTCGACCTTGGTGAAGCAGCCGTCGGCCGAGGTGCACGGCGACAGCCCGTAGAACGAGCGGAACACCGCCAGGTCGGACTCGGCGTTGTCGTAGCCGAACGCGTCCACGATGGCGACGGTCGTCCCGGCGCCGGCGTCCGGCAGCTTGTAGGCGTCCTGGATGTCCGAGGGGGTCAGCGCGTAGTCGGGCGGTCCGGCGGCGGCGGTGCGGGCCGCCGGCTTCTTTCCGGTCGACGGGTCGGAGGGGCTGACCGCGAAACAGCGGGCGTAGGGCACGTCGGCGGCCACCTGACGTGCGGTGAGCGAGTTGCAGGAGGCGGGCGTGTAGCGGGTCGGCGCCGCCTGGGCGGGGGTGGCCCCGACGAGGACGCCGGCGACCAGCGCGGCGGCAGCGGCCACCGCCGCGCCCGCGCGGCCGCGCCGCATACCCTTCGATCGATAGATCATGCGAACGGACGCTGTCATATTCGTGTCACTCAGGACAAGATTTTGATCGATGGGTGTTCGCGACACCTGTCACGAACATGACATGGAGGACGTTCAATGTGGGAAACGGTGGGGATACCCGCGACCGAGGCACAGGTCTACGAAGCGCTGATCCCGCAGGCCATGTCGACAGTGGACGGGCTGCACCGCCGTACGCTCATCAAGCCGACCCGGATCACCCGGGCCCTCACCGACCTGATCGGACGCGGGCTGGTCACCAAGACGCCGGGACGCCCCGCCCGCTACACCGCACTCGCGCCCTCGCTGGCCGGATCGGTGCTGATCGCCAAGCGCGAATACGAGCTCGGCAAGCTCCAGCACTACCTGAACACGCTGGAGGAGTCGTTCCAGGCCGGGCTGACCACCGCCGGACCGGCCGACCCGGTCGAGGTGATCGAGGGCGCGACCCGCATCTACCAGGCCTTCGTCCGCATCCAGCGCGCGGCGCGGAGCGAGGTACGCGCGTTCGACAAGCCGCCCTACTTCGTGCCGCCGGGCGAACACGGCGACGACGGGCCCAACCTGGAGGAACGCCGGTCGCTGGAACAGGGGCAGGTCGGCTACCGCGTCGTCTACGACCAGGAGTCGGTCGCCCTGCCGGGCCGCCTGGAGAACATCTGGGACGGCATCCGGCGCGGCGAACGGGCCCGGGTCGCCGGCGTCCCGGTCAAGCTCGTGATCAGCGACCGCACCGAGGCCATCATCAGCTCACCGGCCGACTTCGAACGCGGCCTCGCCTACATCCTGCGCCCGTCCTCCCTGCTCGACCTGGCCGGCGGCCTCTTCGAGGCGACGTTCGACCGCGCGCTGCCCCTCAACCGCGGCGACAGCGACGACGCCGCGATCGACGAGACCGACCGCCAACTGCTCGGCCTGCTGGCGACCGGAGCGACCGACGAGGTGATCGCCCGCACATTCGGCTGGAGCATCCGCACCGTCCAACGACATCTCCACGACATCATGCGGCAGGTCGGCGCCCAGACCCGCTTCCAGACCGGCATGGAGGCGGTCCGCCGAGGCTGGGTCTAGCGTTGATCACGTGGACTTCAGGCGGGCGGCGTTGCATGCCGGGGGCCTGCTCGGTCCGTTCGGCGGGGGCGTCGCCGCGCCGATGCTGCCGCAGCTCGCGGCGGCGCTGCACGTGTCGCTCGGGGCCGCCGGGTGGGCGATCACCACGTATTTCGTGCCGTTCGCGGTGGTCCAGCTGGTGTCGGGCACGCTCGGGGAGCGGTGGGGGCGGCGGCGCACGACCCGCGCCGCCTTTCTGGCGTACGCCGTCGCGAGCGTGCTCTGCGCGGTCGCGCCGGGGGCCGCGCTGTTCTTCACCGGGCGGATTCTGCAGGGGGTCGCGAACGCGTTCACCACTCCCCTGCTCGTCGCCGGGCTCGCCGAGTCGGCCGGGCCACTGCTGCTGTCCCGCACGCTCGGCGTCTTCGCCGCCGGTCAGGCCGCCGGGCAGTCGCTGGCTCCGCTGGTCGGGGCGCTTTCGCTGCCGGTCGGCTGGCGTTGGGCGTACGTCCTCCCGGCGCTCGTCGCGGTCGCGCTCGCCCTCGTCCCACCGCGCGGCGAGGCGCGGCCGAAGGCCGACGCGCCGCGCTTCCGGCCCCTGATCACCGGCCGCATGGGCGTCATCTCGGCGGCCGGCTTCGCCACCTACGCGGCCGGGGCGGGCCTGCCGTTCCTGGTCTCGCTCTACGCCGAGCGGCGGCTGGCGGTGTCGAGCACCGTCCTCGGCCTGGTGCTGGTCGGCTTCGGCGTCGCCGCGATCCTGCTGGCGCCCTACTGGGGCGTGGTGAGCGGGCGCATCGGGCCCCCGCTCGCGGCGGCGGCCGGGCTGGCCGGGTGCGGCGTGTTCGTGGCGCTGATCCCGTGGACCGGGTCGGTGATCGCCCTGACCGCGACCTGGGCCGTGGCCGGCGGCCTGCTGGCCCTCGCGACCGTGGGCGTGCAGAGCCTGGCCGCCGCCGAGGTGCCGGGCAATCGCGGCGGCGCGGTCTCGGTCGTGTCGGCGTTCCGCTTCGCCGGTGGCGCGGTGGCCCCGCTGATCTGGCTGCCGCTCTATCCGGCCGCCCGTTCGTCGGCCGTCCTCGCCTTCACGCTGGCCGGCGTCGTGGCCCTGCTCGGCGCGGCGGCCGCCCTGACCCTCCGCCGGAACCGCACCCCGACTCGCTCGCCGGCCTGACCGGCCGATCGGCCGTCCCTCGGCTCCGACCAGGCCCGATGGCCGGGTGGCCGCTCCTCGCCGTCTGATGGCCGGGTGGCCGCTCCTCGCGGTCTGATGGCCGGGTGGCCGCTCCTCGCCGCCTGATGGCCGGGTGGCCGCTCCTCGCCGCCTGATGGCCGGGTGGCCGCTCTTCGCCGCCTGATTCTCAGATCCAGGCGGCGATATCGGCGACCACGGCCGGGTCCACGTGCTGCGCCGGCTCGTACCGGGCCGGCGTGGACGGGCCCTCACCGGAGAAGAACAGGTGGTCGTCGGCGTCGTAGACGCGGAACGTGACATCGGACCGGCCGGCCAGGGCGGCCCGCCAGCGGGCCAGGTCGTCGGCGACGGTGACCTGATAGTCGCGGGCCCCCTGCAGGATCAACATCGACCGGTCGAGCTTCGCGGCCTCGGCGGGCGGGTCATAGTCACGCAGGTCGAGCCAGTAGGGCGCGGGCACGCCGAACGGAAGGCCGGACGCCGGCGTCGAGGCCGACAGGGTGGGGCTGTCCACCGCTTGCGCCTGCCGGACGACCGTCTCGATGAGCGGCTCGGACGCCGCGGCCGTGGCCGGGTCGAGCGACGCGAGGTAGCGGAACTGGCGGACCGCGGCCCACTGCAGCGGCTGCGCCCCGCCGGCGAGAATGACCAGCCCGGCGACGGCCGGTTCGGCGGCCGCGACCCGCGGGGCGAGCATGCCGCCCTCGCTGTGGCCGAGCACGAACACCCGGGAGGGGTCGACCGCCGGGTGCCCGCGGAGCAGTCCGACGGCGGCGACGGCGTGGTCGACGTACTCGTTCTTCACGGTGAAGTTCGGGTCCGCGGCGACCAGGGCCGGGTGGGCGTAGGTGACCTTGTCGTACCGCAGGGTCGCGACGCCGCGGCCGGCCAGGCCCCAGGCGATGTCCTTGAACGGCTTGTTGCGGCCGATCGTCTCGTCGCGGTCGTTCGGCCCCGACCCGGGGAGCATGACCACCACCGGGTGCGGGCCGGGCCCGGTGGGCAGGGTCAGGACACCGGTGACGGCGAGCGGGCCCGATCCGACCGTCACCTCGCGCTCCTCCAGCGCCGAGGGATCGGCGTAGGCGGGCGGCTGCCACGGCTGCGTGGGTTGCGCGGCGTCGGCGGCGGCGATCTGCAGCGAGGTCAGCCAGGCCTGGCCGGCGATCGAGGCGAGGACGGTCACCGCGCCGCGTTCGAAGGTCACCGGCACCCGTACGAGGGTGGCGTCGTTCGCGCCGGCGGGCTCGCTGACCGGCGTGCCGATAGTTTGGACGGGGCCGTGCCGGCCGATCTCGGCCTCCCAGGCGGCCCGCAGTGACTCCGGGGTCACGAGCGGGCGGAGGTTGGGCACGAACATCTCGCGTATGTCGGCGAACTGGCCGGCCCGCAGCAGGTCGAGCAGCTTGGTTCCGATTTCGGTGGACTGGTCAGGCATCCTCGTTCCTCGATTCTCCTGTGGCCGGCCCGGCCGGCTCCAGGCCGTCCTGGTCACCGGTTCGCACCGTGCTCTCGCCGGCCTCGGCCGGGCCCGGGTCTGCGTCGCCGCCGATTCGCGTCACGTCCTCGTCTGCCCCGCCAGCGATTCGCGTCGCGTCTTCGCCGGCCTCGCCGCCGATTCGCGTCACGTCCGCGCGGGGCTCGCCGCCGATTCGCGTCACGTCCTCGCCGGCCTCGCCGGCCTCGCCGGCCTCGCCGGCCTCGTCGCCCGGGAGCAGGACGGTCGCTACGATTCGGCGCTTGCGGCCCGGGCGGGGTGGGTTGGCCAGGGCCGGCTGGAACACGCGCATGAGATCACGCAGCAGCGTCGCGAACTCCTGGTCGTCGAGCCACAGGCCGCCCAGCCGGAAGTTCACCTGGTCGCGGATCGGGTCGACGTCGTCGCGGGCCAGATAACGGTCGACGTCGCCGAGCAGCCCGGCGACGAACGCCATGAACGCCTGCCGCATGTCGTCGACGCTCATGGCCGCGATCTGGTCGGCGCTGATCTGCGCGGCCGCGGCCCGCAGAACATAGGTCCGCTCGATCGCGCCCCGGACCGCCTCCTGGTGGACGACCTGGAGGACGCCGGCCTCGACCAGCCGGGCGACGTGCCGGTAGAGCGTGGCCGGCGGCACGTCGGTGAGCTCGGCGGCCAGCGCGCCCGTGGTGAGCGCCCGATCGCCGAGGAACGCCTGCACGATCCTCAGCCGGACGGGATGCAGAAGGAGGTCCGCCGACGCCATGGGAGAACCGTAGCAGACCATTATCGATCCCGATAATGTTATCGGCCCTGATATTGGTCGCTACCTTGACTTTGCAACGCAAAGCGGCGTAACTTTGCGGCACAAAGTCGAGAAACGGGAGGCACTCATGAACGCCTTCGACCCTCGCGAGGCCGCCGACCTGCTGGACAGCATCGAGCACGACGCCCGCCGCCGCTTCGACCCCCGGCCGCCGCTGGTCGGCCTGATCTCGGCCGTGGTGGTGCTCGCCATCTACGGCACGCTCTGGCTCTCGGTGCGCGACCAGCATCCCTATGTCGGACCCAGCGACACCGCGACCGCCTGGGCCTACACCATCCTCGCGGTCTCGATCGTGGTGAGCGTGACGAGCTACCGCCGGGCCACCCAGGGCATCACCGGCCGCTCCCGCCGCCAGGACGCCGTCGCCGGGCTGGCGGTCGGCGTGCCGTGGATCGCGGTCTACGTCTTCAACGCGGCCCTGCACGCCAACGGCGCCGGCCAAGACATCGTCTACGGCGTGTTCGACGCGGCCGGCCCCTGGCTCGTCGTCGGCGCCGCGGTCGCCGGGGTCGCCGCCGGCCGCGGCCGGCCCGGCGGCATCGTCGCCGGCCTGACCGCCGTCGTAATCGGCACGGTCGCCGCCTTCTTCGGCCCGGCCGGCGCCTGGGGCGTGCTCGGCGTGGCCGGCTGCGCCGCCCTCCTGATCCAGGCGGCCGCACGCTTCGTGGCGCTCCGGCGCCCGTGACCGACGACGGCCTCGACCCGGTCATCCACGCCCCGGTCCGCCTCCGCACGATGGTCACGCTGGCCGCCCTGCGCGACGGCGACTCCCTGTCCTTCCCGCGGCTCCAGCAGATCCTCGGCCTCACGCCGGGCAACCTGATCACCCACCTGCGCAAGCTCGAGGCCGCCGGCTACGTGCTCTCGTCGAAGACCGCGGCCGGCACGTCGGTCGCCCTCACCGCCACGGGCCGGAAGTCGCTGGACGAATACACGGCCGCCCTGCGCGCCATCCTCGACAGCATCTGACCCGCGCTCCGACCGGACGGCGCACCACGAACGCAGACCGCCGGCGGCCCGATCATGCCGGGTCACTCTTCGGCGACGTCAGCGCACCCGGGTGGGAACCGCGACCGAGGTAGCGCGCCCGCCGTGTCATCGCCCGGCCACACGGACAAAGCGGGCGCGACGTCCTCAGCGCGCCCAGCGGGGATCGCGACCAAGGTAGCGCAGCAGCGCGGCCGCCGCGTCGTCGCCCGGCTGTGCGGACACGGCGGGCGCGAAGGCGAAGCCGCGGAGTGGGTCGGCGATGGTCGTGGCGGCCGGCATGAGCCGGGCGGCCAGGCCGGCGGTCAGCGGGTCGGGCTGGCCGGTGGCGACCGCGATGTCCCAGGCGTGGACGGCGGCGTCCAGGGCGGCCGCGCCGAGGACGGTCGCGGCGGGCAGCGGGCCCAGCGGCAGCGGCGAGGGGACCTCGGTCGCGTCGGGCCGGATGGTGGCGAACGCGGCCGCTGAGCTGGTCAGCGCGGCCTCGAGGTAGTCGCGTGCGCCGGCCGGACGGTCGGCGGACGGCGTGAACGGATTCTCGGTCGGGCCTCCGCTCCCGGTTAGCGCGGCGGTGTACGCGAGCTGGTCGCCGGCCGCGTGGCGCAGCACCTGGGCGACGTTCCACTGCTCGCAGGGGGTGGGCGACTTCCACGCGTCCTCGTCGATTCCGGCGACGACGGTCCGCAGCATCTCGTGTGCCTCGTGCAGCATGGCTCCGCCTTTCGGAACGGAACACCTTGTTCCGTTCCATCGCCGAGCGTAACGGAATACTTCGTTCCGTTCAAGGTAGGGTTTCCGCCATGACTGGGCTGAGTGGCCGGAAAGCCGAGGCGGCGCGCAACGACGGCGCGATCCTCGACGCGGCCCGGACGGTGTTCATCCGCACTCCCGAGGCGCCGATGTCCGCGGTCGCCGCCGAGGCCGGGGTCGGGGTCGGGGCGCTCTATCGGCGGTACGCCGGCAAGGAGCAGCTGCTGCAGACCCTCTGCGCCGACGGGCTCCGCCGGTTCATCGGGGTCGCCGAGGCGGCGCTGGCCGAGACCGGCGACCCGTGGGCCGCGTTCGCGGGTTACGTCCGCGGCATCATCGAGTCCGATGTGCACGCGCTGACCGTGCGCCTGGCCGGCACCTTCACGCCGACCGCCGAGCTGCACGACCTGGCCGCCCGGGCGGGGGCCCTCGGCGACGAGGTCTTCCGGCGGGCCCGGGACGCCGGTGCGCTGCGCCCCGACTTCGAGGCGGCCGACGTGCCGATGCTGTTCGAGCAGATCACCGCGATCCGGCTCGGCGGCCCCGACCGCACGGCTGCGCTGCGGGGCCGCTACCTGACGCTGCTGCTGGACGCCGTCCGCGCCACCGCCGCGGTCGACGCCCTGCCGGCCACGCCGCCCACCCCGGCCGAGCTGGCCGCCCGCTGGCGACCCGGCCCGACGGAAAAATAGGCGCCCGGCAAGCCGCACGAAAACACAATCACAAACCGAGCAGCCCGGCCGCGCGGAAAGCACCACACCAACCAAGCAGTCCGGCCGCGCGGAAGGCACAGCCACAGTGGGCAGCTCTGCCGCGCGGAAGGCACGTCCGCAACCGAGCAGCTCAGCCGCACGGCACTGCCACAACCGAGCAGCCCAGCCGCACGGAAAGCACTGCCACAACCGAGCAGCCCAGCCGCACGGAAAGCACGCCAATCGAGCGGCCCAGGCGCACCGAAAGCACCACCCCAACCAAACAGCCGAGCTGCAGCGAAAGCACAACCGCAACCAAGCAGCTCGACCACGCGGAAGCAGGGCCACAACCGCGCACAGCGGTCCGACCACCGCGGAAGCACGACGGCAACCGGGCGGCCGGGCCGCGCCGAAGGCTCAACGAGCGGCGACCGAGCCGGCTGGGCTCCCGCACCACCGGGTCAGGGCAGCACGCAGGCCGGGCTCGTCGGACGCGGGGCCGGACCACGCGGCGTACCCGTCCGGCCGTACGAGAAGAACGCTATCGGGAGCGGCAGCCGCGGCAGCCCGGGTGAGCCGGTCG
Organism: Actinoplanes sp.; assembly: GCA_036402935.1. GTDB lineage: Bacteria > Actinomycetota > Actinomycetes > Mycobacteriales > Micromonosporaceae > Actinoplanes. The sequence continues at coordinate 26,734 of DASWRZ010000175.1, read as the reverse complement.
GACCAGGCGCCCAGGTCGAGTGAAGGAGTGCCCAGCAGGAGGAAGCGCCCGTCGCGGAGTGCCTCGTAGAGCCGGCGGCCGTCGGCCAGGGGCCGGTCGGGCACCCGGGTGACCGGGCCGTAGTCGATGCCGATCCCGGAGACCGTCCGTGCCCCGCGGTGCCGGATCGCGGGCACCGCGAGCGCGATCCGCGCCGCCGTCGTGCGCAGCGCCTGCTGCATCGCCGAGCGGACGACCGCCAGCCGCACGAGCGCGCCCGAGGTGCGCAGCACGAGACGGCCCACCGGGTAGCGCTCCGACTCGTAGGTGTCGAGCACGTCGGCCTGGCCGCGGACCGCCAGGGCCAGCTTCCAGCCCAGGTTGGCCGCGTCCTGGATGCCGGTGTTCATGCCCATGCCGCCGGCCGGCGAGTGGCAGTGGGCGGCGTCGCCGGCGAGAAAGACGCGGCCCACGCGGTAGTGGGGGGCCTGCCGTTCGTCGGAGTGGAAGCGGGACATCCAGCGCGGGTCGTGCAGGCCGAAGTCGGTGCCGTTGACCCGGCGCACGGTGTCGCGGACGGCGGAGAGGGAGACCGGGTCGGTGTCGGGGCGGTCGTCGCCGTTCCAGGCGAAGACCCGGTACCAGCCGTCGCCGAACGGGGCGATGAACGCGAAGGCGCCGGCGGCCGCGTTGACGGTCAGGACCGAGGGCGGCGGCTCGGTGAATTGCACGTCGGCCAGCATGAGGGAGCGGACCACGGACCTGCCCGGGAAGGGCAGGCCGAGCGACTGGCGGACGGCGCTGTGCACGCCGTCGCAGCCGACCAGGTAACGGGCCCGCAGCGTACGGCCGTCGGTGAGGTGGGCGGTGACGCCGTCCCCGTCCTGGGTGATCTTGGAGAGTTCGGCGCCCGGGGTGACCACGACGCCGTCGCGGGAGGCGAGCGCGCGTTCGGTCTGGTATTGCGGCGTGATCAGCACGTAGGGGAAGCGGGTCGGCAGCCCGGACAGGTCGAGGTCGGCCTGGCCGAAGAGCCTTACCCCTTGGACCCGCTGCCCGGTGGCGATGAGCGGGTCGGCGACGCCGCGGGCGTCGAGCTCTTCCAACGTACGCGCGTGCACCGCGAACGCCCGCGTCGTGTTCGGCGTGTCCGCGCGGCGTTCCAGCAGCATGTAGCGGATGCCGGCCCGGGCGAAGTCGCCGGCGAGCGTCAAGCCGGTGGGCCCGGCTCCGACGATCAGAACGTCGGTGTCCATGTCGATCTCCTTTGCCAACGGTTGTTTGCCAACACCTGTTGACGTTAGGCCGGTCGAGGGATTGACGTCAACGTGTGTTGGCCTACAGTTGTTGGCATGGATCTTGAGGTGCCGGCTCGACGCTCCGATCGGACGAAGGCCGCGATTCTGGCGGCGGCGCGGGAGCGTTTCGCCGCCGACGGGTACGCGAAGGCCACCATCCGCGCGATCGCCGCCCAGGCCGGGATCGACCCGTCGATGGTCATGCGCTACTACGGGTCCAAGGAGAAACTGCTCGCGGCGGCGGCGTCGTTCGAGCTCGACCTGCCCGACCTGACCGCGGTCCCGCCCTCATCGTGGGGCCGCCTGGTCGCCCATCATCTCCTCGAGCGCTGGGAGCGCAACGACACCCTGATCGCGCTGCTCCGGGTGGCCACGACCCAGGACTTCGCGGCCGAGCGCATGCGAACCATCTTCGCCGGCCAGGTGGCCCCGCTGGTCGCCCAGATCGAGTCCGACCCCGCCCTCGCCTCGCAACGGGCCGGCATGCTGGCGACCCAGATGCTCGGCCTGGCCCTCACCCGCTACGTGCTGGAGTTGCCGCCTGTGGTGGCATTGACGCCGGACGAACTCGCGGCGTGGCTGTCGCCGGTGCTGCAGCACTACCTGACCGGTAAGGTTTCAGCGCCCGAGACGGCGAGCGATTCGCCTGCGGCGGACAGCAAGGAGTGACGATGAGCGCCGAGACGCCGACCATCCCGGCCGAGGTCGAGGAGGAAGGCAACAAGATCGCCACCGAGCGGCTTGTCTTCTTCTCCGACGCCGTGATCGCCATCGCGATCACCCTGCTGGCCCTCGAACTGCCGATCCCCCAGGGCCACACCACGGCCCAGTCCTGGCACGACTTCCACAGACACTTCGACGACTATCTGGCCTTCCTGATCAGCTTCGTCGTCATCGCCAACGCCTGGTTCGCCCACCACTGGCTCTACCGCTACGTCCGGCGGGTGCACCGCCGGGTGGCCGGGATCAACATGATCTGGCTGCTCACGGTCATCGTGACCCCGTTCGCCACCCGGGCCCTGGTCGGCGACCAGACCGCGTTCCCGATGGCCTTCACGCTCTACGCCGGCATCCAGGCGACCGCCCAGTTCACCTTGGTCGCCATGATCCTGACCATCCGGCACGACCACCTCGTCGCGGCCGAGGTGTCGCCCCGGGTCTTCAACCGCGGGATCGCCCGCGCCCTGTCGATGGCGGTCGTCTTCCTGATCTCCATCCCGGTCGCCTACCGCACCCACTGGGCCTTCGCGCTCTGGGCCGCGAACGGTTACCTGAGCCGGTTGATCGCCTACGGGCTCACCCGCCGGCAGCCGCGCTACGACCAGGCGGAGCGGTCGAAGCCCGCCACCTCGTAGATGGCGTCGATGACGGCCATGTTGTCGATCGGGTCCTGACCCTCGGTCGGCAGCGGTGTCCCGTCCCGGAGGCCGTCGAGCACCGCCGAGAGCTGGTGGTCGTAGGTGGCGCGGCCGGCGACCGTCGTCACGTAGGGGACGCCGTCGAGCTCCAGGACGATGCTGTGACCGGCGGACGGGAAGACGATGTTGTCGACCGTCAGAATCCCCCGGGTGCCGGTCAGGGTCAGGGCCGACTTCAGCGGGACGCCCTCGACCATGCTGCACTCCACGGTCGCGGCCACCGAGCCCGGGAAGGTCAGCGAAGCACGCATGGTGATGTCGGCGCCGGACGGGTTGCGCGAAGCCGAGGCCGAGGTCACCGTGGGCATGCCGGGGAACAGCGAGCGCACCCAGTGCACCGGATAGCAGCCCAGGTCCATCAAGGCTCCGCCGCCCAGCGACGGCTCGTGCCGCAACGTGCCCGCGACGTACGGGTTGGAGCCGTTGAAGACCGCGTCCGCCCGCACGACCGAGCCGATGACCCCGTCCGCGACCGCCTGCCGGATCCACGCGCTCAGCGGGTGGTAGTGGTCGTGGAAAGCCTCGATCACCCGGCGGCCCGAAGCGGCGGCCGCCGCGATCACGCGCCGGGCCTCGGCCGCGTTCATCGTGAACGGCTTCTCGCAGAGGACGTCCCGGCCCGCCTGAAGGGCCGCGATCGTCCACTGTGCGTGCATCGACGGCGGCAGCGCGTTGTAGATCAGGTCGAGGTCGCCGTCGGCCAGCAGTTCCTCGTACGAGTCGTAGGCGCGGGAAATGCCGTGCTTGGACGCGTACGCCCGGGAAGCGGAACGTGAGGCAACCGCCGCGACCACCACGTCGTCGCGGCGGCGCACCGGCAGGAGGACGGCGGCGCCGGCGATGCCGGCGCCGCCGAGGAGGCCGATCTTCGTGGTCATCGGGAGCCTTTCGGTGGGTCGAGCCAGAGCGACGGCGACGGTACCAAGTCCTCCAGCTCGTCCCACAGCGATACGGGAATCTTCACTTGCGCCAGCTCGAGGGTCTCGGCCACCCGGGCCGGCGAGGAGAGGCCGAAAACCGTGGAGTCGACGAACGGCGCCTTCAGCGAGAACTGCAACGCGGCGGCGGCCAGTGGTACCCCGGCGTGTGCACAGGCGTTGCGCATCTTGACGGCCGCGGCGGCGATGCGGTCGTCGCGCTCGCCGTACGCGTACTTCTGCTGGGTCTCCGGGCCCTTGACCAGCATGCCGCCGCCGTACGGGGCGGCGTTGAGCACCCCGATCCCCCGCTCGTGCGCGCCCATGAACAGAGACTGGGCCGACCGGTCGAGCAGCGTGTAGCGGTTGTGGGTCAGCACGACCTCGAAGACGCCGGTGTCGAGGTACTGCCGCATGAGCCCGACCGGGCCGCCGGCCACTCCGAGATGTTCCGCGACCCCTTCGGCCTTCAGAGCGGCCAGCGTTTCGACCGGTCCGCCGGGAGCCGTCGCCTCGGAGAAGCTGATCCGCTCGGGGTCGTGCAGATGCAACAGCTGGATCTTCGAGACGCCGAGCCTCTCCAGGCTCTCCTCGACCGAGGCCCGCACCCTTTCGCCCGAGAAGTCCCCGGTATGCGGATCGGGGTCGACCTTCGTCGCCAGCACCACCCCGCGCGGCAGCCCGCCCCGGCCGCGCAGCGCGAGCCCGATCCGCTTCTCGGCCGAGCCGTCGGAGCCGTAGCCGTTCGAGGTGTCGATGAACGTGATCGCCCGGCTGTCGAGCACCGCGTTGACGGTGTCGACCGCGCGCTGCTCGCTCACCGCGTACCCGTAAAGCGCGGGCATGCTGGCCAGCGGGCTGGTGCCCACGCAGAGCGGCGAGACGTCCAGACCGGTGGAGCCGAGAGAAGTCATGAGGCCAGCCTGACATCCGCCGGGGCGCCGGCGGCGAAGATCTGTTTCGCCGCGTGATAAGCCGACACGATCCGGCCGAGCACGGCGTCGGTCTGGTCGTCGGCCTGGCAGACCGCCGGATGGTCACGCCGCCACGCGACCATCCGGGCCGCGGCCCGGTGGAAGGTCAGCCGGGGCGCGAAACCGGGCACGAACGTACGGATCTTGGTGGTGTCGAAGACGGCGCTGTGCCCGATGTCGCCGACCGTCTCCCCCGACCAGAACCAGTCCGGCGCGACCAGCGGGAACATCTCCGACGCGACGTGCACGAGCCGCGCCTCGACGCCGAACGCCGAGGCGACGATCGAGTAGATCTGGTCCCAGGTGTAGACGTCGGAGCCGGTGATGTTGAAGGTCTCGCCGATCGCCCGCGGGTTGCCGAGCAGCCCGATCAGGCCCTGGGCGAAGTCCTCGGCGTGGGTGAGCGTCCAGAGCGAGGTGCCGTCGCCGTGCACCGGGATCTCCTCGCCGCGCAGCATCCGGTCGATCACCGTCCAGCCGCCGGGCAGCGGCGGGTTGGCGTCGTCGTACGTGTGTGACGGCCGCACGATGGTGACGTTTTCCGTGTTTCGCAAAGCCTCCTCCGCCTCCCACTTCGCGGTGGCGTAGGGCAGCGGCGGGTTCGGCCCGGTCGGCGTCGACTCGCTGATCGGCACCTGGCGCACCGGTTTGGCGAAGATCGAGGCGGAGCTGATGTGCACGTACTGCCGGGTGCGCGGGCCGAAGAAGGCCGCCTTGCGCCGGGCGTCGGCCGCGTCGAAGGAGAGGAAGTTGACGACGGCGTCGAACTCCCGGCCGTTTATCGCGGCCTCCAAAGACGCCTCATCGGCGACATCGGCGACGAGAGACTCGATGTCGGTGGGCAGCTCACGGCCGCTTTCATTGCGGCCCCGATTGAGTACGGTCGTCAGCATGCCGGTTTCGGCCGAGAGACGTACGCAGGACGCGCTGATGGTTCCCGTGCCGCCGAGGTAGAGCACCCGCAGCGGCGCGGAGTCGTGGTGAAGCATGGGTTCCCCTCAGAGCTTTCCGGCGTACCAGTCTTCGAAGCCGTTCTCGGTCAGGCTGATCAGGACGTCCTCGGCCCGGATGCCCAGCGGCACCAGCCGTTCGATGACCGCCGTGAAGAACTGCTGCTTGGTCGACACGGGGTACATGTGGACCGCGATGACCCGGATGACCAGCAGGTTCTGCCGGTCCACGCCGTTGTAGCCGGGGTCGAACCTCAGCTCGCCGGCGTCGTGCGGCGAGAAGATCTGGAACCGGTCGTCGGCCGGGATGCCCAGGGCCGCGATCTGCGCGTCGTGGATCGCGTCGCCGATCGCCTCGTGGTGCTTGTCGAACGTGTCCCGGGCGAGGTGGACCTGAATAAGCGGCACGATGCCACCCTTCTCACTTGATGGCGCCGGCCGAGAGGCCGCGCTCGAAGAGGCGCTGGAGGCTGAGGTACGCGACGACCTCGGGGATCGCCGTGATCACCGCCGACGCCAGGATCTTGGTCTGGTCGTTGCTGAACTCGCCGACGAAGAACTGCGGGACGAGCGTGATCGTCTGGAGGTCCGGCGACTGCAGGAAGACCAGCGGGAACAGGTAGTCGTTCCAGGACGCCACCAGGGTGAAGATGAGCACCGCGGCGGCGATCGGCCGGGTCAACGGGATGACCAGATAGAGGAACCCGCGGTAAGAGTTGGCGCCGTCGACGCGGGCCGCCTCGAACAGCTCGTCCGGCAGGCTGTTGATGAAGTTGCGGGTCAGCAGCACGGCGAACGGCACCTGGAGCGCGGCCAGCGGCAGGATCACCGCCCAGTACGTGTCGTAGAGGCCGAGCTTGGTATCGGTGGCGAACAGCGGGGCCAGCAGCACCACCTCGGGCAGCGTGAGGCAGGCCAGCAGCAGCCAGAAGTAGACCTCGCGGAACCGGATGTGCAGCTTGGCGAAGCCGAACGCGGCCATCATGGTGACCACGTAGACCAGCACGATGACGGCCGTCGACACGATGATGCTGTTGACGAAGAACCGCCCGAAGCCGGGCACCTGCAGCACCGCGACGAAGTTGTGCGCGCCCTCGCCGGCGAACGCCCCCTTGACCATCACGATCAGCGGGAACAGGTACGGAATGATCAGGATCGTGGCGCCCAGCTGCAACAGGATCTTGCCGGTACGCGTACGGATCTCGAACATCAGCGGCCCTTCCGTTCCCGGCCCGCGAACTGGAGCACCAATGCCATGATCAGCGCGACCACGAGCAGGATGATCGAGAGCGCGGCGCCGTAGCCGACGTGGCTGAGCGGGATCGTCATGCGGTAGATGTAGGTGCCGAGGAACTCGGTGGCGTAGTTCGGGCCGCCGATCGTCACCAGGTACGGCACGTCGAACGTCTTGAGGGCACCGATCGCCCCGAGCATGGCCAGCGCGACCGTGGTGCCCCGCAGCTCCGGCCAGATGATGCTGACCAGCGTGCGCAGGTTGCCGGCCCCGTCCATCCGGGCCGCCTCGAGCACCGACGGGTCGATCTGGGTCATCGCCGCGTAGTAGAGGACGAACGTGACGCCGGTCCACTCCCAGATCGTGATGAACATGATCACCGGGAGTGCGGTGCTCGTCTGCCCGATCCACGGCTGGGCCAGGCTGCCGAGCCCGATGTGGTGGAGCACCGCGTTGAGTTCGCCGTCCGGGGCGAACATGTGCCGGAAGACCGGGGCCATGATGGCCGGGGCCAGCACCACCGGCACGAAGACGATCACCTTGTAGAGCGCGGCCAGCCGCAGCTTGGCGTGCAGGATGACCGCGAACACCAGGCCGAGGATCGTCTGGACGACGAACGTGACCACGAAGAAGACGATCGTGTGCCGGACCGCTTCCCAGAACACCGGGTCGTGGAAGATCCGCGTGTAGTTGCCGGCTCCCACGTGCTCGGCGCCGGGGCTGAGACCGTCCCAGTTGAGCGTCGAGATGTACCCGGTGTACCCGATCCCGTAGTAGATCAGCCCGACGGTGAGCACCAGTGCGGGCAGGATCCAGGGCAGGCCGGGCGGCCGGCGGATCTTCCCGCTCCGGCGCGGGGTCACCGCCGTCCGCCCGGGCTCGAACCGAGTCGAGGTCTGTGTCACTTGAAGGTCACTCCTGCCGCCTCCGCGGCCTGCTGAAGCGTCTTGGTCGCGTCGTCCGCGCTGGCCTTGCCGGTCGCCACCGAGGTGGCCGCGGCGAGGATGGCGTTCTGCACGTCCGAGCTGAGCAGCGACTCCCGCGGCTCGGTGATCGCGCCGGCCTTGGCGATCAGCTGCTGCACCGGGTCCTTCTGGGTGGCCGGGTCGACGAGCGTGATCTGGTCGAAGTTCGGCGTCACGCCCTGCACCGAGGGAATGTCGTTGAGCTGATCGGCGATCGACTGCTGGCCCTCCTTGGAGGTGGCCATCCACTTCACGAACGTCTCGGCGGCCGCCTTGGCCTGGGTCTTGGTCGAGATGGCCAGGCCGAAGTCGGCGTCGCCGTACATCTCGCTGGTGTTGCCGGCGCCGGCCACGTCCGGGAAGGCGATCGGGATGATCGGGAACGGCTTGGCGCCGCTGACCCCGGCGGCCGACAGGGCGGCGGTCATCGCCTTGCTGGTGGCGTACTGGGTGTACCAGGTGCCCATCATGACCATGCCGTACTTGCCGGTCAGGAAGTCGTTGTTGGCGTCCGGGTACTGCTGGTAGCCGACCGCGCCGGACTGCATGATGCCGCCGTCGAACAGCTGCTTCCAGATCGAGAACGTCTTCACGATGCCCGGGTCGGTCCACTTGGCCTCGCCCTGCGAGACCTTGGTCCAGAGGCCGGGCTGCACCGAGTTGGCGATCGACTGCAGCGTGTCCTGGTCGAAGCCCTCCTGGGCCGCGCCCTGCACGAAGCAGCCGACCTTGTTCTGCTTGAGCACCGAGCAGACGTGCTGCCAGTCGGCGAGCGTGGCCGGCGGCTGCAGGTTGTACTTCTTGAAGATGTCGCCGTTGATCCAGAGCATGCCGGCGTAGACCGAGCCGACCGACATCGCGGTGAGCTTGCCGTCGGCGCTCAGGCCGCTGACCCCGATCGGAGCGATCTTGGTCTTCCAGTCGCTGCCCAGCGCCGACGAGGCGAGCGCGGTCTGGTCCTCGGCGAACGACTTGAACTGGGTGACGTAGGCGCCGGGCTGCATGTCGAAGACGTCCGGGCCCTTGCCCGAGGCGAGCGCCGGGCGCAGCGCGGCGACCCAGTCCGAGATGTTGACCAGCTTGTAGTTGACCTTGATGTTCGGATACTGCTTGTTGAACGCGGCGATGTATCCGTTGGCGGTCGCGGTGTCGGTCGGCGTCCAGCCCCACCAGTTGACGGTGCCGGAGGTCGCGCTCGACGCGTCCTTCTTGCTGCTGGAACCACCCCCGCAGGCGGCCAGGCCGGTGACGGCCAAGGTGGCGGCCGCGACGGCGGCTAACGACTTCAACGGCTTCAGGCGAAACAGCATGGAACCCTCTCCACTCTCGAGGGGAAGCAAAATTGATATTTCGCGCTATTTCCGGCGCGCTGAGCTAGAGGCCGACCGCCTTCGGCGGGGCCCGGGTTCTGGTGAGTCGTGTGGCGTGCTGGGAGCACGCGCCGCCGGTGATCGCCGGTTGGGACGACCGCCGAAACGGCGGTGGAACCTGTGTCGCCGAGACTAGGTCGCGCGCAACTTGCGCGTCAAGGTTTCGTGATCGCGAAGAAACATTTCGTCATATGAGCTTGGCACTGCTCCCCCGAACGACCAGGGTCGTGTCGAGGTCGATCCGGCTGAACGCCAGCTCGGGCTCGTCGTTCAGCCTCATCACCAGGTGCACGGCCTGCTCGGCCATGGCGACCAGGGGCACGTGCACGGTGGTCAGCGGGGGGCCGGCCCACTGGGCGATGCGCAGGTCGTCGTAGCCGACCACGGACACGTCGCCCGGGATGGTCAGGCCGAACGAGCGGGCGGCCTCGTAGACGCCCAGGGCGTACAGGTCGCTGGAGGCGAAGATCGCGGTCGGCCGGTCGGGCAGCGCGAGCAGGGCGCGGCCCTGCTCGAGCCCGTCGGCGTGGTGGAAGCGCCCGGGCCGGATCAGCTCGGGGTCGTTGCCCAGGCCGGACGACTCGAGCGCGGCGCGATAGCCGGAGAGACGGGCGGTCGAGGCCAGCATGTCGGCCGGGCCGGTGATGATGCCGATGCGGGTGTGGCCGAGGTCGATCAGGTGACGGGTGGCCTGGTAGCCGCCGTTCCAGTCGGCCGAGCCGATGGACGGCACGTCGGGCGCCGGGGTGCCGGCCGGGTCGATCACGACCAGCGGGATCTTGCGCGAACGCAGCCGCTGCTTGTCGTCGGCCGAGAGGCGGCAGGCGATCAGCACCACCCCGACCGGCTGGCGCTTCAGCACGTCGTCGACCCAGTGCGGGTAGGGCGTGCTGCGCTCGGTCGCCCCGGTCAGCACCATGCCCAGCCGCCGCTGCCGGGCCGCCTGCTCGATGCTGGCCAGCGCCTCGCTGCCGAACGGGCTGTCGACCTCGTAGCAGAGCACGTCGAGCAGGGGCGCGACCTGGCGTTTCGGGTTTCGCTGCTGGTAGCGGTGGTCGTGCAGGAGCGTCTCCACGCGCGCCCGGGTCTCGTCCGAGACGCCGGCCCGGCCGTTGAGCACCTTGGAGACGGTCGACACCGAGACGTCGGCCTGGGAGGCGACCTCGGACAAGGTCGCGCGGGAACGGGAGGCGTCCTCGGTGGGCATGCGCATCACCCTATCTGTGCTGCCGCGTCCGTCCGGCCCCTGTTGACCGGCCCTCGCGGGCAGACCTATGCTGCCGTTTCTCCCGACACTTTCGCAATTGATCGCGAAAAGTTTCCGCCACTGATAGCGGTGCGAGAGGATAAACGGCATGGCTGACATGCAACATCGGATCGGCGAGATCACGCTCACCGCCCTCGGGCCCGACCGGCGACCGCTCATCGACCGGGTGATCACCGTCGCCCAGCAGCGGCACGACTTCGCGTTCGGCAACATCGGCTTCGACTTCGTCGGGCCCGGTGTCTTCGGCGGCGGCTCGACCGCCGGCCGGGACGAACTCGCTGACGCCTGGCTCGGCCTCTTCAACACCGCGACGCTCCCCTTCTACTGGGGAAGCTACGAACCGGAACGCGGCCAGCCCGACGAGGCCCGGCTCAAGGCCGCCGCCAAGTGGTTTGCCGAGCAGGGGGTGACGGTCAAAGGACACCCGCTGCTCTGGCACACGGTGCAACCGGACTGGCTGCTCGGCCTCGAACTCGACGAGGTCGAACGCCTGACCCGCGAACGCATCCGCGAACTGGTCACCGGGTTCGCCGGCACGATCGACCTCTGGGACGCGATCAACGAGGCCGTGATCATGCCGGTGTTCGCCAACGGCGACAACGCGATCACGCCGCTGGCCTGGGACCGCGGACGCATCGCCATGGTCCGGATGGCGTTCGAGGAGGCCCGCGAGGCCAACCCGGCGGCCACTCTGGTGCTCAACGACTTCGACCTCAGCTCGGCCTACGAGTGCCTGATCGAGGGCGTGCTCGAGGCCGGCATCACGATCGACGCGATCGGCCTGCAGACCCACATGCACCAGGGCTATCGCGGCGAGGAGTACATGCAGAAGATGCTCGACCGCTTCGCCCGCTACGGCCTGCCGCTGCACATGACCGAGACGACGCTGCTCTCCGGGCACCTGATGCCGGCCGAGATCCAGGACCTCAACGACTACCAGATTCCGTCCTGGCCCTCGACGCCCGAGGGCGAGGAACGGCAGGCGTCGGAGATCGTGCGGCACTACCGCTCGCTGGTCGGCCACCCGGCAGTTCAGTCGATCAATTACTGGGGCATCACCGACGACGGTGCCTGGCTGGGCGCGCCGGTCGGGTTCCTGCGAGCCGACGGCTCGCGCAAGCCCTCGTACGCCGCCCTGGCCGACCTGATCAAGGGCGAGTGGTGGCTGCCACCGACGCCGATGCGCACCGGACCGGACGGCACGGTCACCGTGCGCGGCTTCTTCGGCGACTACGCGGCCGACGGCGAGGCGTTCAGCGTCCGCCGCGGCCAGACCGAGGCGACGGTCATGCTCCCGGGCTGACCCCGGTCGCGGCCCAGCTCGCGATCAGGTTGAGCGCGTCCCGGTCCGGGGTGCCGGGCTCGGCGCTGTAGGCGTTGAGCCGCAGGCCCGGGTCCACGGTGAGCTCCATCGACTCGTAGGCCAGGGTGAGATCGCCGACCAGCGGATGGTGCAGGCGCTTCACCCCGGCGAGGTGCTGGCGCACGTTGTGCGAGGCCCACCAGGTGCGGAACTGGTCGCTGCGGGTGGTGAGCTCACCGACGAGGTCGGTGAGCTTCCGATCGTACGGATGTCGCCCGGCCTCGCCCCGCAGGAGCGCGACGATGTCCTCGGCAATGCGTTCCCAGTCCCGGTAGAACTCCTGGGACGCCGGATCGAGGAAGAGGAAGCGGGCCATGTTGGGGGGCCCGGTCGCGCTCCGCGTGATCGGGGCGAACACCGCCCGCCAGAGATGGTTGGTGGCGAGCACGTCGAGCCGGCCGTTACGCACATAGGCCGGCGCGTCGGTCATCGCGTCGAGCAGGTGCTGGACCTGAGAACGGATCCGCCCGGTCGGGCCCCCGCGGGTGCGCCGCCCATGGTTGGCCTGACGGGCCAGGTCGTACAGGTGGTCGCGCTCGGCCTCGTCGAGCCGCAGGGCCCGGGCCAGCGACTCGAGGACGCTGTCGGAGACCCCGGACAGATTGCCGCGCTCGAGCCGGATGTAATAGTCGACGCTGACCCCAGCCAGCATCGCCGCCTCCTCGCGGCGCAGCCCCGGCACCCGGCGACTGCCCCCGAACGCCGGCAGCCCCGCCTCCTCCGGCTTGATCCGGGCCCGGCGGGTGGTCAGAAAGTCCCGGATCTCGGCGCGGTGGTCCATACCCCGACGCTACTGCGCGCCGCCGCCGCCCCGGGAGGGCCTGCCAGTACCTCTCCGGCTCAGCCCAGCTGGGTGATCAGCGGCGCGACGAGACGGTCCAACTCGCGTACGAGAACCAGCAGCGCCCGATGGGCGGTCTCCGGAAGCTCGTCGCCCGGCGCCTCCGGCGTCGGAGGCAGGTCGTCGAGCGGCACCGGCACGTCGACCAGCAGCACCGGCCGCACATAGGGAATCTTGGCCAGGTCGGCCTGCGACGGGGTCACGAACTGGCCGAAAATCTCGGGCCACTCCTGCCAGCCCTGGTCGCGCCACCACGTCTTCGAACGGTTCAGCTCGGCCGGCAACGGCGCCGCGATCTCGACCCGGCCGTTGAGCGAGCCGTCGTAGGTGTTGCGCTCGCACCGCACGCTCAGCACCCGGCGATGCCGGCGGATGAATCCGGGGTCGGAGACCGGCGGGGTGGCCAGCCGCCAGGCCGCACAGGCGAACTCGACCGGCGCGATGTCACCCCAGATGCCGTCGAACACGCCGGCGTGCTCACGCAGCACCTCGGCATATCGCCCGTCGCCGTCGTCGAGCCAGAAAACGGTCATCGCGTAGAGACGCTAGTCCACCTTCCGTTGCGCGATCGATAGCGGGATGTGGTCGCGGAAGAAATGTGGAGCCGATATGGTAGATACATTGCGATGTAGCGTGGCCGCATGAGGTCCTCTTCCGACAGTTCCCGGCGCGGCTCGCTGTACGGCCCGTCCCCCGCCCCGGCCGGCATCCTGGTCATTCACGGTGGCGCCGGCCTCGACGACCACGCGCGGGCTCAGGCCGCACGGTGGGCTTCGCTCGGCTACGCGGTGCACACGTGCGACATGTTCGGCGACGGCGTGGCCGGCGACCGCCAACAGGTCATGACCGAGCTGACCCTCCTGCGGGACGATCCCGTGCTGCTGGCCCGGCGCGCGGATGCGGGACTGTCCGTGCTGCGCTCCCACGCCGGTCCGGACGCCCCGCTGGCCGCCGTCGGCTACTGCTTCGGCGGTCTGGCCGCGCTGACCATGGCCCGTCAGGCGTCTCCGATCGCGGCCGCCGTGAGCATTCACGGCAGCCTGGGCACCGTCTCGCCGGCCCGGCCCGGCTCGATCTCCGCCCGCCTGCTGGTCTGCCACGGCGCGTCCGACCCGCATGTGCCGTTCTCACAGGTCAGCGCGTTCTCGGACGAGATGGAGGCGGCCGGCGCGGACTGGCGGCTCACCATGTACGGCGGCGCCCAGCACGGCTTCACCCACGCCCACGCCCGTCCCGGCGACATTCCCGGCGTCGCCTACGACGAAGCCGCCGACCAGCGTTCCTTCGCCGACGCCGCGGCTTTCCTGGCCGCCGCGTGGCGTATTCCTCGTTGAGCACCGGGTAGAAGATCGGTTAATCCGGCAGCCGGGGAGGCCAGGCATGCCAGCCCGAGCCCTCGACCAGCGCCAACTCCTCCGGCCCGGTCGGCCGCCACAACGTCACCGTCTCGCGCTGCTCCACCCGCCTATGATCGTCGGCCGCAGGCGGAGTCCGGCCCGATCCCTCAACCCGCGTTCCCACCGGACGATGGTTTAATCTGTCAGGTCGCATCCGTCGTCAGCCGGAGCAGCGCATGTCGAGCGGGTTCGACCCACCATCTGCCGGGAGCACCACGCCCGGGCACCTCATCCGGCTCAGCCGGGAGCGGCTCGCCGCGTCCGACCCCGAGGGCGCCCGCAAACTCGCCGCGGCCGCCGCCGACGACCCGGCCACCCGCGCGGAAGCCCTCTCGGTCATCGCGATGTGCTGCCGCCTGCGCGACGAATACGTCGACGCCCTGGCCGCCGCCCAGGAGGCGGCCGAGCTGGCCCGGGCCGACGCCGACCCGGCGGTCGAGGGACGGTCCCGCAGCGAGGTGGCCCGGGTGCTGCTGGCCGTCGGCGAGACCTCCGAGGCGCTCGAGGAGAGCACGGCCGCCCTGACCCTGGCCGAGGCGAGCGGCGACCTGGAGGCGGTCATCCCGGTGCTGGCCACCGTGGCCAACGTCTACCTGGTCATGCAGCAGTTCGACCTGGTCCTGCAGCTGTGCGAACGCGGCGCCGAGATGGCCCGGCTGGTCGGCGACGAACTGGCCCAGGGCGTCATGCTCGACACCGGGGCGTGCGCGGTGACCGCGCTGGCCTGGGCGGCCCGCGCGGACGGCGACGAGGAGGCCGCCCAGGCGATCGCCCGGGACGCCGCCGAACGTTCCCGGGCCGCGATGCTGATCGGCCGCCGGCTCGGCCACCGGCGCAACGAGGCGGCCGCGGTGGCCAACCTGGCCGAGGAGCTCGCGTTCGCCGGGCAGGCCGACGAGGCCCTGCGCCTGCTCGACTCGTGGGAGATCGACCCGGCCCGCGACTCGACCTACACGATCACCCACCACCTCGACACGCGTGGGCAGATCCACCTGGCGCTCTCCCGGTACGGCGAGGCGGTCACGGTGTTCGCCCGGGCGCTGGAGCTGGCCGAGAGCAAAGGCGCGGCGCTGACCGCGGCCGAGCACCTGGCCGAGGCGTACGAGAAGAGCGGCGACCTCGGCGCCGCGCTGGCCGCCCACAAGAGGTTCCATCAGCTCTACTGCCAGGTGGCGTCGGAGACGGCACAGCGCAACGCCCGGGTGGCGGCCGTCCGCATGGAGACCGAGCTGGCCAAGGCCACCGCCGAACACGAACGGCTGCGCGCCGACGGCCTGCTGCGAATCAGCCTCGAGGACCCGCTGACCGGCCTCGCCAACCGCCGCCGCCTCGACGACGAGCTGACCACCGGCCCGGCCGGCCACACCATCGCCCTGATCGACGTAGACCACTTCAAACGCGTCAACGACCAGCACTCCCACCAGGCCGGCGACGAGGTGCTGCGCAGGCTGGCGGCACTGCTGCGCGCCAGCTGCCGCACCGGCGACATCGCGGCCCGCTACGGCGGCGAGGAGTTCGCGGTCCTGTTCCGCGGCGTCACCGAGGCCGAGGCCATGGAGGCGGCGGAACGCATCCGGCACACGGTCGAGGAGTTCCCCTGGTCCACCGTCGCGGCCGGGCTGCAGGTCACGGTGAGCATCGGAGTGGCGTCGGGCCCGGATCTGCTCGCGCTCGCCGACCTGCGCCTCTACCAGGCCAAAAACGGCGGCCGCAACCGCGTGGTCGGCCTACCCCCGCGCGGCCGGGCCGACCGCGCCGCCTGACACCCCGGGCGCCGGGCCGCTCAGACCCGGGCACCGGACCGGCGCATCACCGGGGGTCCGGCTGGGCGGCGGGCCGTCGGCGGGTTGCCCGGCATCCACGGACCGGCGCCGTCGACCCGATGGAAGTCCCAGGTCAGCGTGCCCGTCTCGCTCTCGGTGACGCGCCGGACGGCCTCGTTCGTGGTCCGCCCCGAGGTGGTCAGGCCATATCGGATCGCGGCCAGCACCTTCTCGGCGACCGGGTCCGCGCTCATTCCGCGGGTCAGCCACATCGTGGCCCGACGGCCGTCCGGGTCACCGCACACCACGTTGACGTTCAGCCGGGCCGGCTTGGCGTTGTCCAGAGGCCGGTGCCTCTCGGCGTTGAGGCCGCACAACCACTCGTACCTCAGGTGCAGTGTGCCCGCCGTCCGCCGGGACCGGCCCCGGGTGACCATGACGATCCGCCGGTCGGTGACGAGCCAGGCCACGTGCTCCGCCAGCTCCTCGGGCACGTAGGAGAAGCCCAGACCCCCGGGCAGCAGGTCGTTCTCCACCCAATAGCCGGCCGGTCGTTCCGAGCGCCATTCCAGCAGCCGCCGCTCGCCCGCTTCGAGGACCGGCGCCAAGTCGCGGTCGAGGACCGGCCAGAACGGCTGCCCGTGGCCGGATTCCGGCGCGATCACGGCCATGGCCGGCCAGGTGTCCTGGACGATCGGGTGCTCCGGCGCCGGTTCCGGTTCGCCCCAGACCGTTTCGGCGTACGCCATGGCCTCGTCGAGCGCCACCGCGTACGCCGCCTCGGTGCGATGCGCCGCGCCCCAGCAGTCCCAGCCACGCCCCGGCACCCGGACCATCACCATCGTGCCGCTCGCCGCCCGCTCGCCGAGGTCGTCGAGCAGCTTCGAGTTCTCCGGAAAGGCAGCCACGAACTGGTTGAAACGCTCGGCGATCTCGTCGCCGGTGCCCGGCCCGAGCACGAGCACGAGGCGTTCGTGGCTCAGTTCCTCGGACAGCAGCTTCAGTTCGTCCCGCAGCCCGGGATGGATCCGGGTGGGCGTGGCCGACACGACGACCGCGACGGCGTTCTCGCACCAGCGTTTCACCTCGTCGCGCCAGGCGTCGTGCGGGAGTGACGCCTTGAGGGCTCCCCGCCGGCTGAGCGTGGTCCGCGGGTCGGCCGCACCGATCACCGGGCCGAATCGGCGCAACAGGCCGGCCAGCACCTGCTCGAATCCGCGTCGCCGCACCGGGACGAGCACGTCGAAGAAGACCTGCACCAGCCGGATCCGGCTGTAGGACCCGGCCCGCAGGGTCGCTTTGTCGTCGTCGAAGTTCCGCAGGTACACGATGGCGCGAGGCGTGTCGCGGGGCACGACCTCCCAGACGTCGGGTGCCCACAGCCGCAGGGCCAGTTCGTTGAGGAGGAACAGGCCGCCGCCGCAGAGGATCAGCACGGCCTCGGGCACACCGAAGGGGAGGCGGGTCCAGCGGTCTTCCCTCGCCAGCACGATCGATTGCCACTTGAGGACGGCGTACAGGAAAAGGATGGTGACGAAGCCGGCCACGACGACGGCCGAGACGCCCAGCGCCGCGATGCGGCGGGAGCTCCACCGGATGTCGGACCTGGCCAGCCAGTCGTCGAGGGTCGGGCGGTCCACGCCCCGGCGGTACTCGGGGTAGCGCCGCCGCACTGCACGATGGCCCAGGACGAAGATCCAGGCCGCGACGGCGAGCAGGAAGAGGGCCTGCCGGGCCGGGTCGTCCGGACGGATGGCCAGGAGAATCCCGAGCGCGGCGACCGCGAGGAAGGCCACCGACGACCGCCCGATCCGCAGCACCAGGGCGGTGCCGCCCACCGCGAGCAGCACGTACCGCAGCGGCATGGCCTGAATCGACAGGCCGGCCGACCAGAGGATCAGGCCGCCACCGGCGAGGCGGGTCACGCGCCCGGTGCGTACCCGGCGGGTCCGCGAGCGGAACTGGTCGGCGTCGCTTCCCACGTCGACCCAGCGGTCGTCGCCGGTGACGACCGGCAGGCTCCGGCGCCCGACGACCTCGGCGACGGCCGACGAGCCGATGAACACCGACCAGGCGGCGAACAGCGGGAACACCAGGCCGGAGAGCGGTGCGTACCAGACGGCCGTGCTCATGTCGGGCGTTCGCCGAGCGCGGCCTCGATGACCGGCAGGTAGAGCCGGACCTGTTCCCGGTCGCTCTCCTTCTCGGGCTCCGACAGGTTTCCGTACGGCGTGGCCATCTGCTGCTCCCAGCGCGCCACCAGTCCGGCCGGCACGACCAGCGAGCCGTCGGCCGCCCGCGCGCACCGGGAATGCAGGTAGCGCTGCCAGTGCGACCACCGCTCATGTTCGATCTCGGCGAGGGTCTCGAGCAGGGCGGGCGAGCTCAGTGCGGCCAACGGCTCGATCATCTACAGACGTCCTTTGTCGACGAGACGCCAGTAGTGCTTTCCGAGCGGCGTCAACCGGCATGATCTGCTCCCGATGGCGGCGTGCCACATGTGCGGGGCGCCGACCGGCCGGAGCAGGTTGACCTTCGCATAGCCCTGCAGCACCCGGAAGACGGCCGTGCGTTCCGGGTCGGGTGGTGGTATCGACGGGTCGGCCAGTTGGTCGGGCGACCGCTCGGGCTCGTACGACGGGTCGAGCCGGAAGTCGTGATCGGGACTGGGAAAATATCGGGTCAGCGCGCGTAGCTGGTCGAGCGGGATCGGGGCCGGCACCTTGCGCAGCGACACGAAGCGCTTGACGTTGGTCTTGAAGACCGGCCGCTGGGCCCACGAGCCGAGCGACTGGTCGATGTGGGCGTACACGCTGCCCGGGGTGATCTCGCCGACCAGGTTGGCCGCCGCGCCGTCCAGGGCGTCGACGAACAGGCTGGTGAAGACGCCCGCTCCCCCGCCCGGGGTCTCGTCGGCGTACTGGTCCTCGGCGGACGCGGTCAGGATCGTCACGCCGCTGGAGAGCTCGGCCGTGCCCCGGATCATCGGGTGGTTGGCGGCGACCCCGCTGTGGCAGCTGTCCAAAATTATGATCTTGTTCCGGGCGTCCGACTTGTTGGCGAAGGTCATCACCTCGGACAGCGCGAGGCCGTCGTTGCCGTCGTAGCAGTCGCTGGCGCAGAGAAAGCCGCCGGTCTCGTCGACCCAGCCGTGGCCGGCGAAGTAGAACAGGGCGATCTCGGCGTCGTCGTCGAACAGCCGCCGGACCGCCTCCCGCAGATCGGCGCGGGCGACGAAGCCGGACGGGCGGGCGGCGGTGAGCAGCCGCGGCTGGTCGAAGTTGACGCCGGCCTCCGCGTCGGCGTGCCGCTCGAGTGCCGCCTTCATCGAGTGCGCGTCGTTCACACAGCCGCTCAGATCCTTCAGGTGCTGATAATGGTCGATTCCGACGATCAGGGCCTTACGCATGGCGTACTCCGTGGATCAACGCAGCTGGGCGATTTTTCCTTCGATGCCGACGAACAGCCGGCCGTCGCCGGTGACGCAGATGGAGGCGACGTTGTTGTAGGGCTGACGGACCCGCGCGATCAGGCCGGCCGAGCTGACCAGCGTCACCCGTTCGTTCCCCTGCACGGCGAACCATCCGGTGCTCGACGAGCTCAGGCCGTCAGGGTCGGACAACAGCAGCTGGCCGGCGGCCTTGCCGCCGCGGCGCAGCACGACGCGGTCGCTGGTCGGGCTGAGGACCCAGAGTCCGGCTTCCTGTCCGAGGACCTCCTGCGGTCCGGCGACGGTTGATTCCGTACGCGCGACCGACAGGTCCCCGGCCCGCAGGTAGTCGAGGCGTCCCCGATCGACGACCGGCACCACGATCTCGTCCCCGGAGACCGCGACCCCCCACGGCGTGCCCTGGATCGGCCGGGCGGTCTGCTGGCGTCCGGTCCGGATCGACAGCGAGACCACCCTGTGCCGGGCCGGAACCGCGGTGACCAGCACGTCGCCGTCGAGGGCGAGGCCGCGCAGCCCGGGCGCCAGCTGAGCGGTCCACAGCGTCTTGTGGGTCGTGAGGCTGACCGCGACCACCTTGCCCGCGGTCGGCGAGTCCCCGTACGCCACGTCGCCGCGCACGATCAGGTCGTCGAGGATCGTGGGGGACGTGCCGACGACGTTCACCTTCTTCTTGGCCAGGTCGATGCGGGCGATCTGGCCCCCGTCGAAGGAGGCGTACAGGTCACCGGTCGCGGCGTCCTCGGCGATGCTGACCGCGGTGGCCGAGCCGGTCGGCACGCCGGGATGGTCGTGCAGGTTGACCCCGATGACGAAGGCCGGCACGAGCGCGGCCAGCGACGATCCCGCGACCCGGAGGGTCCACGGCAGGACCGAGAACTTGCGGTACAACGGTACGTACACGGGCGCCTTACCCGGCTCGTACACCTTGACCGCCGGCGGCGGCGAGGAGTCGGCGGCCGGCACCGGGCGTACGCCGGAAGCGCCGCGCCGATGGTCGGCCACGATCCGCCGGATCACCGGGGTGGCCTCGATCCGCTGTCCGAGAATGACCATCGCGGCCTGGATCGCCGCCTCGTAGCCGACGTCGTCGGGCGCCCGCCCGGTGAAGATCAGCGCGCGTTCGGGGTCGGCATTCTGCACCACGAGCAGGGCGTCCGCGCCACGGGTGGCCTGCGTGATCCGGCTCCACGGGATGTTCAGCTCCCGCGCGAGGAGAGCGAGGCGCCGGCGCTGCTCGCGGCGGTCGCAGGGCGGGATCAGGAACAACGTACGGTGCAGGGCGCCCAGCTTCTTGATCTCTCCCAGCTCGATGACCAGCGACCGGGTGCGGCCGACGACCATGCACACGGCCGCCGACTCGGTGATCAGCTGCCGGACGCCCTCCTGCCAACTGTCCATCGGGTACTGCTGGCGGACCGCGCCGAGGGCCGGGGGCAGACGCTCGCCCGGCCGGCCGAGCGCGATCACCGGCCCGATCGCCGACAGCGCGGTGGCGACGACCTCCTCGAACCGTTCCCAGCGGCGCAGGCACAGCCGGTCGACCAGCGACGCACGGTCGAGGCGGCGGGCCCGGATCCGGCGTTTGTCGTCGGCGAACGACCGCAGCAGCACGATGTGCCGGCCGGGCGAGTTCTGCGCATCCTGCCGGACGCGGCGCATCGCGATGCGCCGCACCAGCATGAGCGGCAGGACGGCCAGGGCCAGGATCAAGAACGAGACGACGATGCCCACGTCGCCCAGCCGCGAGGTGATGTAGTCCGGGCCGGCCGGGTTGAGGCCGAGGCCCGCGAGCGACAGCGAGAAGTCCGCCACGAGGAAGGCGACCGCCACGATCGCCGCGGTCAGGATCAGGCCACCCACGGCGAGGAACCGGGACGTACCGCGGAACGGGCGCGGCTTGTAGCGACCCGGGCCCCGGTGCAGCAGGCGCGACTCGGCCAGCGACATCAGGAGGAACGCGGCGAACACGGCTGCCGCGGTCTTGTACGTCCCGATCAGCAGAACCTCACAGGCGCGCAGTATCCAGACGCACACCGCGAGCTTGGCCAGGGCCAGGGCGGTCGCCTCGGACAGCGCGAGCCGGGCGGCCGGGTCGACCGGCACGACGAACGGGTCGCGCGTCCGGCGCCGCCGGCAACGCCGGGCCGCGCGCCGCCACGTGGCCCGGTCGATCAGCGCGATCGGCAGGACGAGCAGCAGCGGAGCGATGATCGCGGCCAGGATCCACCAGCGGTTGATGCTGTCGCGGGCGTAGTGCGTCGGATGGACCTTGACCGGGGCCGCGGCGTACCGGGAAAGGAGCGCGGCCTGCCGCCCGTTCAGGTTGCGCGCCGCGGCCGCGACGGACGCCGAGACGTTGCCGCCGTTCCCGCCGACCAGGACGCTGACGCTGACATTGCCCTTCTCGGACAGCACGCAGAAGGCGGCCCGGCTCTTCTCGTCGACGGTGTATCCGGACCGGGCGGCGCCCGGCGTGGGCTTCGCGGTCGCGGGATTGCAGAATGCCCGGAAGCCCGCGTAAAAGGTCGGCTGGGTCACTTGGATCGCGACCACCCGGACATATCTGGTCTGGTCCGCGCTCAACCATTCCCGCTGCCATCCGCCGACGGCCGAGGAATGCAGAAGATCGGCGGCGAACGGGCTGCTGCTCGACCAGAGGCCGTTGGCGGGCGGGCGGTCCTGAACCTCGATCACGTCGGTGCCGCCCAGGGCCGAACGGACGTCGGCGGTCGAGACCAGGTGGGCCGCCACCGCGGGGGCCCGGAAGGGCGGGAGGGCGGCCGGGGACGGGCCGGAACGGAAGCTCGGCGAGGTGCGGACGGCCAGGATGATGCCGAGCACGGAGAGGATGCTGAGCGAGATCCAGCCGAGACGCCGCCATCCCGGCCGGGCGGTGGCGGGCGCTTCAGCGGGCGCTTCGGCGGGTGCTTCGATCGACGGCGCGGCCGCTGCCGGGCGGTGGGTTTCCAGGTCCTGCAGATGGTCGCCGAGGATCTCGGACTGGACGAGTTCCAGCAGTTCGGCGTGGGTGAGGCCGTGCCGGGTCAGGCCACGGGCGGCACCCGCGCCCGGGTCGGCGATCAGGGCGACCGCGAGCAGGCCGACCGGGGCCGGCCTCATTCCGTACGCCTCGCTCAGCTCCTCGACCAGCCTCAACGCGGCGGCGAGATCCGCGGTCAGGGGCACACCCTCCCAGTACGCCGGTGCCGCGGCCGCCGTGTCCGGTGCCTCGTCCAGCCGGAGGGCGCCCGGCTCGCCGGTCTCCAGCCACAGCCGTTCCCACCCGGCGCCGTGGTCCAGGCCGGGCAGCGTCGCGAATACCGCTCCGGTACTGAGCGGGCGGCCGGACGGAATTCGACTCGCGGCGAGCCGAATAGCGGAGTTCGCCGCCTCTGAAAGCACCAGCGATGAATACATGAGTTCCTCGCGACGGCTGTTCCGGGACGTTTTTTCCCGCCGAAACCGAATTCGTAGAACATGACGTTACCTATTTGCCGTTCAGAATGTATGAGCTGACTAGTCGGCGCCCCCGGTCGACCGGTCCCCCCGTTCCGGCTCAGCCAGGTGGTCCTCGATGGCCCGGGCCAGGCCGGCCGCGGATTCGCGGACGGTGCGGGCATAGCCGATGAACAGGCGGTTGGCCAGCGGGACCGCCCACGCCGACCGGCGGGCGATGTTGTAGACGGTGTAGATGACCACGGTGTGGCCGGCGGACCCGGTGGCGGTGATCTCGCCCCGGTACCACCAGTGGCCCTGGAAACCGACGACGCCCGGGCGATGGTCGATGTCCACGTAGGCGCGGCCCCTTTCGCCCAGCTTCGGGCCCAGGATCCACTCGTTGTCGATCAGTTGATGGACTTGGGCAAGTGTGGCGTCGACCGGCGCTGAGGCTTGAAACAGGAGGCGCATGGTCAATCGGACTCCTCGGCTGGTAGTGGCTTCGTGCCTGAGCCCCGTTCGAGGTCAGGGCTCCCTCAGCAGCCCCTCGATGTCGGCGAGCTCGGTGGGATCGGCGGGCCAGGTGAGGCGGCCGGCGTCCAGGTCGTCGATGACGCCGGCCAGCCAGTCGCTCTCGGCCCGAAGCTGGCCCGTCGCGTACTCGACCTCGAGGGTGAGCAGCCTCGGCAGGCCGGGCGGCAGGGTGACGTCGGTGCGGCGTACGAGAAGAGCGCGGCGCTCCCGGAGCGCCGCGGCCACCTCCGGCGGGGTGAGGCAGCCGGCGAAGTTGAGGGCCGGAACCAGAAGGCCCGGCTGGGGTTCGGTCAGCAGAAGCCGCACCCATTCGCGCAGCCGTTGCCGGCCCGGGTCGGTGAGCTCGTAGACCGTGCGTTCGGGGCGGGGGCCGTCGCGGGTCGTCGCCGCCACGCGGATGTGGCCGGCCGTCAGGAGGCGCTGGGCGGCGTGGTAGATGCTGCGTGGCAGGCCGGTGACGAAGTCCTTGTGGGTCCGCTCGATCATCAGGTGCATCTCGTAGCTGTGCCGGGGGCCGGTCATGAGCAACCCCAGCACCGTGAGCGCATTGACGTCGCGATCCGCTTTGTTCATGGCGCTTCGCATTATTGCAACTTGCCATAGCGCGAGCAAGGGTGAGAGATTTTCGCCTCCGCAGCCAACCTGGTTGCCGCCGCAATCGTCATCCCTCCCGCAGCCCCCTGCGAGGAGTTCTCTATGCAGTTGCACCCGCGTCACCTGCTCATCGCCGCCGCGCTGGTGCTCGCCGGCTGCGGGTCGGCGGCACCCGCGGCCTCGCCCGCCCTGGAAACGCCCAGCACCAGCCTCCCGGCATCGGCGCCGGCATCGGAGGCGCCGCCGGCGGTCGAGATCACCTATCCGGCCCGGGGGCACAAGAGGTGGACGACCGCGCCGGCTCAGGCCGGGAAGGGGGCCGGGCATTCCGGGCGGCTGCTGCGCTACCGGGTCCTGGTCGAGCAGGACATCAAAGGGCTGGTGCCGGCCGATTTCGCCGGCACGGTCACGGCCACCCTGTCCGACCCGCGGAGCTGGACGGCCGGCGGACAGTACCGGCTGCAACGGGTCGGCCCCGGGAGCTACTACGACTTCACGATCTACCTGGCCACCCCGGACACCAAGGACACGCTCTGCGGCGGCAGCCCGGACGGGTACACGTCATGCCGCTACAAGGACAACGTGGTGCTGGACGTGGCCCGGTGGGTCAAGGGCGCACCGCTGTTCAAGGCGTCGCTGACGACCTACCGGCAGTACATGGTCAACCACGAGGTCGGGCACCGGCTCGGGCAGGGGCACATGCTCTGCCCGGGCGTCGGCGAACTCGCCCCGGTGATGCAGCAGCAGACCCTGGGGATGCACGGCTGTACGCCGAACGCGTGGCCCTACCCGGATCGCAAGCACTTCCACACCGGGCGTTCGGGCGCTTACGACGACCCGGTGCCGGCACCCGACAAGGGTAATTGAACAAGGTAATTGATACGTCAATAGCGAGCTACGATCGCCGCATGGCTCGTGTACCGGCCGCGCGGCGGCGCTCGATGAACACCGACGAGCTCGCGGTCTGGCGGTCGCTGCTCGACACCACCACCGAGCTGCGGCGGCGCCTCGCCACCCAGCTCGCCGACGACTCGCAGCTCTCGCCGGGTGACTACGCCGTACTTCTGGCGCTCAGCGAGGCCGACGGCCGGCGCCGGTCGTCCGAGCTGGCCGC
Organism: Actinoplanes sp.; assembly: GCA_036402935.1. Classification (GTDB taxonomy): domain Bacteria; phylum Actinomycetota; class Actinomycetes; order Mycobacteriales; family Micromonosporaceae; genus Actinoplanes. The sequence goes on along the minus strand of DASWRZ010000175.1, from coordinate 1,867 downwards.
GAGCATGGACTGGGAGCGCAGCCGGCTCTCGCACCACCTCGGGCGGATGGAGAAGCGCGGGCTGATCGCGCGGGAGGACTGCGCGACTGACAACCGGGGCGCCGAGGTGCTGATGACCGAGGCGGGGGCGGCGGCGTTCAACGCGGCGACGCTGCCGCACATGCGGGCGATCAAGCGGCACTTCGCGGACGCGCTGACGCCGGAGCAGTTCGACGCGCTGAGCGATGCGCTCCGGTCGATCAACCAGCATCTAGGCTGACCCGCATGCCAGAGCTTCCCGAGGTCGAGTCGGCCCGCTCGGTGATCGAACGGGCCGGGCTCGACCGGGTGATCGCGGACGTCGACGATTCCGACGCGTACGTCAGCCGGCCGCACCGACGCGGAGAGATCCGCGACGCCCTGGTCGGCCGGCGGCTGGAAGCCGCCCATCGGCGCGGCAAGAGCATGTGGTGCGACACGAGCGAGGACGGCCCGACTCTCGGCATCCACCTGGGCATGTCCGGCAAGATCGTGATCGCGTCGCCGGACGGCGGCGAGATCGACGGCGGCGACTACTGGGAGGGGCGGCGGTTGCCGGGCGACTTCCGGTGGGCGCGATTCACGCTGACCTTCGCCGACGGCGGGCGCCTGATGCTCGTCGACCCGCGACGGCTCGGACGGGTACGGCTGGATCCGCCGGTCGAGCTGCTCGGGCCGGACGCCACGACGATCACGGCCGCTCAGTTCCGCGCCGTCGTCGCCGGCCGAAGTGCGCCGGTCAAGGCCCGGCTGATGGAGCAGCACCGGATCGCCGGCATCGGCAACCTGCTGGCCGACGAGATCTTCTGGCAGGCTCGCGTGAACCCGGGGCGGCCGGTCGACGAGATCACGCCCCGGGAGACGACTCGTCTCTTCCGGGCGACCCACGAGGCCGTCGACGCCGCCATCGCCGGCGGCGGGGTGCACACGCTGCCGATCGTTGCTCATCGGCACGCGGGTGGTCGCTGTCCGAGGGACGGCGCCGGCATGGTGCAAGGCAAGGTCGGCGGGCGTACGACGTGGTGGTGCCCGAAAGACCAGGGCTGATCCGGTTAAGTTCGGGCCCTGAAAACATAGACACACGTCGATTGCGTGGCCTACCGTCGGCACACGGCGCGCCTTTGCTTCTGTCCTCCGAGCATGGGAACCACGCAATGAAACGTCTCAACCGACCACCGCTCCCCCGCGTGGTGCTTTCCGCCCTTCTCGTCGCCGGGGGCCTCGTGGCCGTCGGGGTCTCCACCGGCCCCGCCGCGTCCGCCGTGGCTTCCACCGGCACTGCCACCGACACCGACCATCTCGACCGCGGCCTGATCAGCATGCGATCGGGGAACTCGAACTACCTGTCCTGGCGGCTCCTGGCCTCTGATCCGGCCAGCGCCGCGTTCGACGTCTACCGCGGCTCGACGAAGGTCAACTCCGCCCCGATCGTCTCCGGGACCGACTACACCGACGCCGGTGCCCCCGCCGGTGCGTCCTATTCGGTGCGGCCGGCCGGGACGACGACCCTGGCCGCGTCCCCGCCCACGACCACGCTGGCCAGCACCTACATGGACGTGCCGATCCAGGTCCCACCGGGCGGAACCACGCCGGACGGAGTCGCCTACACCTACTCGGCCAACGACGCGTCGGTCGGTGACCTGGACGGCGACGGCCAGTACGAGATCGTCCTCAAGTGGGACCCGTCCAACAGCAAGGACAACTCGCAGTCGGGCTACACCGGCGACGTCTACGTGGACGCCTACAAGCTGAACGGCACCCGCCTGTGGCGCATCGACCTCGGGCGCAACATCCGGGCCGGGGCCCACTACACCCAGTTCCAGGTCTTCGACTACGACGGCGACGGCAA
>DASWRZ010000174.1:0-4363 GCA_036402935.1 Actinoplanes sp. | reverse complement strand
GAACCCACCCGGGCCGGGTGGGGCTACGGCACGCTGCCGGGCCATCAGGCCTCGGGCGAGGAGGCGTTCGAGGTCGTACGGGCGGAGCACGGGCGCGTCTGGTTCACGGTCACGGCGTACAGCCGCCCGGCCCGCCTTCCGATGAAGGCCGCCGGGCCGATGGCGGTGGTCGTTCAGCAGGTCTACGCGCGCCTGCTCGGCCGGGCGCTGAAACGGCTCGGTACGGTGAAGGTGTGAGCACGACGTCGGTCACCTGGTGGGGGCACAGCACCCTGTGGCTCGCCGACTCGGGCCACACCCTGCTGACCGACCCGGTGCTGAGCGACCGGTTCGCCCACCTGCGCCGGATGGCCGGCCCGACGCCCCGGCTGCCCGGCGAGCCGGACGCGATCCTGCTCTCGCACCTGCACGCGGACCATTTCCACCTCGCCTCGATCCGCGCCGTACCCGGCTCCCCTTTGCTGATCATGCCGCGCGGCGCAGCCGGTTTCGCGAGCAAGGTCCTCGGGCCGGCGTACGCGTCCCGATGCGTGGAACTGGCCCCGGGCGAGGACGTGGTGGTCGGTGGTGTGAAGGTGCGGGCGGTCCCGGCAGCCCACGACGGCGGCCGCGGTCCGTGGTCGCGCGAACGCGCCATCGCGATCGGCTTCGTCGTCGAGGGCTCGGCCCGCACCTGGTACGCGGGCGACACCGGCCTGTTCGACGGCATGTCGGAGCTGGGCCCGCTCGATCTCGCGCTGATTCCGGTGGGCGGCTGGGGCCCGACGCTGGGCACGCACGGTCACCTCAACGCCGTCACGGCGGCCGAGGCGCTGCGCCGGTCGAAGGCCGGCTGGGCGGTGCCGGTGCACTACGGCACGTTCTGGCCGATCGGCATGGGACGCTTCCGGTCGCACATGTTCCGCGAACCCGGCATCAGGTTCGCCGAGGAGGCGGCCCGGGTCGTCCCGGGAGCCGAGGTACGGGTGCTCAGCCAGGGCGAGACATTGACCATCGACCCGATCGGCCGGCCGGCGTGACCGCGACCCTGGGCGCCCTCGGCTGGCTGTTCCTGGTCGTCTCGTTCGGGGCCATCGTGCCGATCGTGCCCACCGGCGCCGCGGTCAGCGGCGCCGCCGCCCTGGCGTTCCACAACAACCCGCTCGACTTCCTCTTCGTGATCGCCGCCGCCGCGGCCGGCGCGTACGCGGGCGACCTGGTGATGTACGGGATGTGCCGGCTCGGCGGCGAGACCCTGGCCCGGCGCCTGCGCTGGCTGCGCGACGAGGAGCACCTGGCCCGGGTCAAGGACCGCCTGCGCCGCAGCCAGATCCCGGTCCTGCTGGTGTCCCGGCTGATCCCCGGCGGCCGCGTCCCGGTGCTGCTCGCGGCCGCCTTCCTGGGCCTGCCCTGGCGCACCTTCGTCGTGGCCAACGCCCCGGCCTGCGCACTGTGGGCCACCGTCTACGCCGCCATCGGCGTGGCCGGCGGCTCCATCTTTCCGCAGCCCTGGCAGGGCGTGGTCGCCGCGGTGATCCTGATCCTGATCGTCAACCAGAGCATCTCGTGGTGGCAGAAGCGCCGCGCGGCCCGCGCCGAGGCCATCGAGCCCGCCGAGCCGGCGCCCTCGACGCCGGCCGAGCCCGGCCCGAGCACGCTCTGAACTCAGTACTGCCCCAGCACCCTCTGAACTCAGTACTGCAGGTACTGCCTGGTCATCTTGGCGACCTTCTGGACGACCGCGATGCCGCCGGACATCGACGTGTGATTGTGCGACAACACGGCTATCGAGACGTCGGTGCCGTCGCCGGTGATGCGACCGACCGAGTTGATGATCCAGCGGTTGCCCTCGGTCGAGCGCGGCAGCCAGCCGTTCTTGACCGTGAACTTCTCGCCCGACTTGGCCGCCGCCGGCACGCCCCAGTCCTGCGACCGGTCAACGGTGCTCATCAGCGAGTAGGCCAGCTCGCGCGAGTCCTCGTCGAGCGGGCTCTTGCTCGACACCAGCTGCGACAGCAGCTTGACCTGGTCGTTGACGGTCGTCGTGGTCAGGCCCCAGGCATGGTTGACCTTCGTGTGGGTCAGACCCAGGCGCCGGTCGCAGGACTGCACGGCCGAGTTGCGGCCCAGACGGTTGAACAGCGAGGTGGTGGCGTCGTTGTCGCTGAGCCGGATCATCCGCTTGGCCAGCGCGAGCTCGGTCGAGCTGAGGTCGCGGTGCTTGTCCTGGGCGGTCAGCAGGAGGCAGCCGAGCACCTGGACCTTGACGACGCTGGCCGTCTCGTAGGTTTCGCTCCCGCGGTACGAATACTCCTGCCCGGTCTTCTTGTCGAGCACGGCGACCGAGAACTCCGGCACGGTAGCGGCGTATTTCTTCAGCGCCGCGGTGAGGGCCGAGACCTGCTCGGCCCGCTTGTTCGCGCTCGATTCGGCCGGGCTCGCTCCGGTGGTTGTCCGCGCGGCCGGCCCGGTGGGCGTCGGCGCGGCCTTCGTGGTCGACGCCGAGTCCCGGAAGTCGGCCAGGGGCAGCACGCCGCCCGACTTGTCGTGCTTCATGCCCAGCCCGACCAAGCCCGCACCTCCGAGGATCCCCACTGCCGCCACGGCCAAGATCCAGTTTCGCGTACGTCGCACACGTTGCATAGTGCCGTGTCGAAGGCCGTCATGGTCATCCTGGGGCAGGTTCTTACCAAGTTGCGAGCGACTTTCGACGGACGGCCCGGAATTGATCACGGGCCGTGACAGCTTTGGATGGGTGCGCCCGGGGCATGATGTGGCTTATGGCTTTCTTTCTGCCGACGCCGGCCGCGGTCGCCGGTCTGACCCGGGCCGCGATCGGACAGGCGGTGGCGACCGCAGCCGCCGCGGCGACCGTGCCGATGCGCGTCATGTCGCTGCTCGGGCAGACCGAATTGCTCGTCAGCCGGATCACCGTGGTCGCCGGCCAGGCCGAGACGCTGCTCGAGCGGGTCACCGCGGTCACCGAGGCCGCCGAGGGCACGATCACCGAGGCGCGGGCCGTGGCCGAGGCGGCGGCCCGTACGGTCGCGGACGCCGAGGCGATTTCGGCGGCCGCCGGCGAGCTGGTCCGCCGGGCAGCTTCGACGGCCGACGGCGCGGCGATCGTGGTCACCCAGGCCGGGGAGATCACCGGCGCCGCCTCGGCGGTGGTCGGCGAGGCATCGGTGATCACCGCTACGGCCGGCTCGGTGGTCGGCGACGCCACCGCGATCACCGGGCGGGCGACGGCGGTCGTCGACCGGGCGTCCGCCGCGACCGTCGAGGTGACCGCACTGCTCGACGGCTACCGCGAGACCCTGCGCAAGGCGGCCCCGCTGGCCGCCCGCTTCGTCGACGAGCTGTCGACCGAGGAGGTGACCGCGGCGATTCGGATGGTCGACGAGTTTCCGCGGTTGCGTGACCACCTGATCAACGACGTGCTGCCGCTGCTGGGCAAGCTCGACCAGATGGGCCCCGACCTGCACAAACTGCTCGAGGTGACGGAAGACCTGCACCTGGCCATCGCCGGCCTGCCGGGCCTGCGACTACTCAGGCGCCGGGGTGTGGAGCGCACCGAGGAGGAACGCTAGCCACGGGTCCGTCAACACCGACGGGCGGCCTCGCCGTCGCGAAGCCGCCCGCCCGGAACACTCCGGTCGATGTACGACCGATCAGAACACCGAGACGCCGTACGCGCCGAGCGGCTCGACGACCGGCTGGAAGTACGTGGTGCCGCCGGACGAGCAGTTACCGCTGCCGCCCGAGGTCAGGCCGAGCGCGGTGGTACCCGCGTAGAGCGAGCCGCCGCTGTCGCCCGGCTCGGCGCAGACGGTCGTCCGGATGAGGCCGCTGACCGTGCCCTGCGAGTAGTTGACCGTGCTGTTGAGCGCGGTCACCCGGCCCGAGTGGACGCCGGTGGTGGATCCGCGGCGATAGACGGTGCTGTTGACCGCCGGCGTGCCGGCGCTCGTGATGTCCTGCGAGCCGACCGAGCCGCTGATGCTGACGCTGCTCGTGGTGTAGCGCACGATGCCGTAGTCGTTGCCCGGGAAGCTGGTGCCCGCGCGGGTGCCGAGCGTGGTGGAGCCGTTGCTCCACGTCGAGCTGATGTTGGTGCAGTGCCCGGCGGTCAGGAAGTAGTACGTGCTGCCGCTGCGGACGTTGAAGCCGAGCGAGCAGCGCGCGCTGCTGGTGTAGATGGCGTCGCCACCGGAGATCTCGATGCTCAGCTTGCCGGCCGTGGTCTCCAGGCGGGCCTTGTCGCCCAGCTTGGTCACGATCGACTTGACCAGGGCCAGCTTGGCGCCGGTCACGGTGCTGTCCGCGGTGACCACGATCTGGTTGGTGACCGGGTCGACCGCGAAGGCGGTGCCGGCGGTCTTGA
>DASWRZ010000173.1:0-40066 GCA_036402935.1 Actinoplanes sp. | reverse complement strand
TCCGGTCTGGCACCTTCACACGCCCACCGGCCGCAGGCACCTGGATTCCCACCACGGACGCCGAGACAACCCGCCGGCAGGATCGGGGTCGGCTCGGCGCCAGGCAAGCGAGCAACGCAAAGCGCGGCAATCCGGGCGAGGCCGGAGCGCGAATCAGCTGATACGGGGCACAACGGCACATGGGGCCAGCCGGGCCGGAGTCGTAGCCTGAATCGCTGATACAGGGCATAACGGCGATTGGGGGCCCAGCCGGGCCGGAGTCGTAGCCTGAATCAGCTGATACTGGGCATAACGGCGAGGCGGGGCCGGGCGGGCGGCTTGAAACGACGTACGAAAAAGGCGCTCTGCTCGAAGAGCAGGCGCCAAACGACGAAGGCGGCCCGTCGGGCCGCCATTCACCGGAGGCCGGCTCGGTGGGGGTGGAGCCGGGGTTGTGTGGGGGTCGGGGTCAGCGGTGACCCTCGGGACGCTGGCGCCAGCGGTCCTCCAGGCGGTCGATGAAGCCGGCCTTGCGGGTCTGGCGGGTGCGGCGGCTGGCAGTGCCACCGACCGCGTGCAGGTCGGGTGCGTGGCCCTTGCGGCGGGACTGCAGCGCGAACGCCGCCGAGCCGAGCATGACCACGAAGCCGGCGACGCCGAGCAGGGTGTTGCTGCTCACCGTGCCGTAGACGACCAGTGCCAGACCTAGGATGATCACGAAGGCGGCGACGAGCAGCCGGCGCCGTGCATGGAAACGCGGGTCGTTGGCCCGCACGGCCGAGGCGAACTTAGGATCCTCGGCAAGCGACCGCTCGATTTGATCGAACAGCCGCTGTTCGTGCTCCGAGAGCGGCACGGCATTCCTCCCCGGGCGCGTGTCCGGTCCCTCTGATCGGGGGGCCGACGGTGAAACTTAGGTAAGTGGCGCGGGACAGCCGTCGGCTGCCTTACCGAGCAAGTCTACGAGGGGGTTGGCGGGTCGGAAAGCGGGACGACCGTCGAGTAGGGGTGATTTTCGGTCCGGCGGAGATCGCTTTGTCCCAAAAGACTGGCCGGACCGACGCTTGCGCGCCCGAACCGGGCGGCCACGGCGTCGGCCGCCGCCTCGGCTTCGCGCCAGCCGCGCTCGGGCTCGCCCAGGGTGAGCTGCCGGGACGTGGTGGCGGCCGAGGTGAGGCCCCCGACGCGGACGCCGATCAGCCGGATCTGCTCAGTCGGCCCGAGCGCCTGGAAAAGCGCCCACGACGTCTCGAAGATCTCACGGGCGACATCGGTGCTGGCCGGAACCGTGCGGGAGCGGCTGACCGTACGGAAGTCGGCCAGCCGCACCTTGATCGAGACGGTGCGACCGACGGTGCCGGAGGCGCGCACCCGGGCACCGACCTTCTCGGAGAGGGCCAGCATGCTGCGCCGGAGCAGGGCGAGATCGGACACGTCGGTGTCGAAGGTCATCTCGGCACTGATCGACTTCTCGACCTGCTCGGGCTCGACCCGGCGCGGATCACGGCCCCAGGACAGCTCGTGCAGGTGGGCCGCGGACGCCTCACCCACCGCCCGCCGCAACATGCCCCAGGGAGCCCGGGCGAGCTCGCCGACCGTATTGAGCCCGAGCCGGTGCAGCGTCTCGGCGGCCCGTTCGCCCACGCCCCAGAGCGCGTCGACCGGCAGCGGATGCAGGAAGTCGAGGACCAGCGTGGCCGGCACCACGAGCATGCCGTCGGGCTTGGCCCGGGTCGAGCCCAGCTTGGCCACGAACTTGGTCGGCGCCACCCCGACCGAGCAGGTCAGGCCGTGCTGGGCGACCATGCGCTCACGGATCCGGGCGGCGATCTCGGCCGGCCGGCCGAGCAGCCGCTGGGCCCCGGCCACGTCGAGGAACGCCTCGTCGACCGAGAGCGGCTCGACCAACGGGGTCACATCACGGAAAATCTCCATCGCGGCGTGGGACGCCTCGGCGACCTTGGCCCCGTCAACCGGCAGGAAGACCCCGCGCGGGCAGAGCGCCCGGGCCCGCGCCATCGGCATCGCGCTGTGCACGCCGAAACGCCGCGCCTCGTAACTCGCCGAACTCACCACACCGCGCGGCCCGAGGCCGCCGACGATCACCGGCTTGCCACGCAGCTCCGGACGGGCGCGAACCTCCACCGAGGCGAAGAACGCGTCCATGTCCACGTGCAGGATCGTGCAGCCCGCGTCGTCGGCCTCCGGCCCGAAACGCGGGTCACGCCCCTTGGGAACCACCTGGCTGCGACCCACATCCGCAGGCTAGCCGCACCCTCTGACAATAAACGGCCCGCCGAGCCCCCTGGGCGGGGTGGCGGTGGCACAGCTCCGGCCCATGGCGCAGGGTCGGTATCAGACGCCACCGGCCGTAGTGGGAGAGCGGGGCTGTCAGCCCTCTTGATCGCCGCTGTCTGCGGCAGAGCTCCGTTTGCTGTCATTGAGCGCGGGCAGGAACAAGTCGATGGCAACGGTCATTCGTTCGACGAACTCTGCCCGCGTGGCCACCTCGTACTTGATGCCGGCGGCGGTGCTCCGAAGGGTGCGGGCGATGTCCCCGGCTACGCCTTTGCGCCGAGCCGGAAGGGCATCTGCCAGAGCGTTCGTGGTCATCTCGATGAAGCGCTGAGGATAGGCCGTGACGATCTGCCCCAACAGAGCTGGATTGGTGTCGATCAAGACGGCCACCTCGCTCGACATGGCGCCGACATAGCGACCGGTCCACAGGTCGAAGGCTTCGATCAGCCGGTCCCGGAGCGGGCGCTCGGGGTCTCCCAGCACCTGGCCTGCCATATCAAGGTCCCCGTCGAGGGCGTCGATAACCGCGGCCCGGAACAACTTCTCCTTGGAGGAGAACAGGAAATACAGCCCGGGACGGGAGATATCCGCGGCGCGAGCCACATCGTCCATCGATGTCTTCCGGTATCCGAAACGCGCAAAGGTGCTGAGAGCAACCGTCAGGACATGCTTGCGGCGAGCGCTACCGCGTTGCCCTCCGGAGACCTCGGCCACCCGCGAATCACCCATGGAACCACCTTAGCAGCGGCTAGACTAACTAGACACAGTATGCAGTTCTCGTATAGTCAGGTTCTCACCGGCAATGGACTCCGGCATCGACCGCTCGACCCTCGGAGGCGTCATGACGACCGCTCAACGACTGATCACGACCGGCTTCGACGCCTCCAGTACCGCCGACGACGTCGTGCGTGGCGTCGACCTCACCGGTGTACGCGCCATCGTCACCGGCGCCTCGTCGGGGATCGGCGTGGAGACGGCGCGCTCCCTCGCACGGGCGGGCGCCGAGGTCACTCTGGCAATTCGCAACGTCCCGGCCGGTGCGAAAGTCGCCCACGAAATCATGGAAACCACCGGTAACCACAACGTCCATGTGCGGGCACTCGACCTCGCGGACCGGTCCTCCATCGCCGAGTTCGCCGGCCATTGGACCGGGCCGCTGCATCTGTTGATCAACAATGCCGGCGTGATTCTCAGCGACCTGCATCGAACCCCCGAGGGCTGGGAGCACCAGTTCGCGGTCAACCACCTCGGCCACTTCATGCTGACCCTCGGCCTGCACGACCCCCTCGCCTCGGGCGCACGCGAGCGCGGCGAGGCCCGAATCGTCGCGGTCAGCTCAACGGCACACATGAGGTCGCCGGTCGTCTTCGACGACCTCCACTTCGAGCGCCGCGCCTACGATCCGCAGGCCGCCTACGCGCAGTCCAAGACCGCCAATTCCCTCTTCGCGGTCGAGGCCACCCGCCGATGGGCCGCCGATGGCATCGTCGCCAACACGGTCAATCCCGGAGGCGTCGCGACCGGGCTGCAAAGGGACTTCACCCAACGGCAGAAGGACTACCTGGCGGCGGCCGAGGCCGCGGGAGCCTTCGCCTACAAGACCGTCCAGCAGGGCGCCGCCACCACGATGGTCGCGGCGGTCGCCCCCGAACTCGCCCACACCGGCGGCCACTACCTCGACGACGGCGGCGAGGCCTACACCGTCACCGACGACGCCGACCTGTTCACCAACAGCCACGGCGTCAAGCAATGGGCACTCGATCCCGGCGCCGCCATGAGGTTGTGGGCAGTATCGCTGGAATTGATCCACCACCCGTAAACCATCGGCACCATTCATCAGCGTGCGACTTCAGTCTGCGAAGTTTTGTTGCAATGCTTTCAGAGGGCCGGTCTGTTCGGCATGAGCAACAGAACCGCCGCCAGGAAAAACGTCGCCGCGGTGACGATGCTGATCGTGGTCGACACACCCAGATGGGCGATCCGCATGGAAGGCCGATCGGGGACGCGCTCGGTCAATACCACCGCGCCGGCCCACCATCCCAAGAAGATCGCTTTTGGCCCTATGCCGTACGGCGAGGCCGGCGCGACGAAGCGCCGCCGTCCGCCTCGACCCGCCACGTCGCGGGTCGTCGGCGGGCTGATCGCGTGAGAAGGACGTAGCCACCGAGGGGGATGCTCGCACTGCCCGCAAGCAGGCACAGGTAGACGAGCAGACCCCAGTATGCCGGCTCGATACGCCATGTAAGCGGTTGTAAGCGGTTGTATCCACTCCCCCCGTGCGGCGGGTCGCCGAACTGGCGCGGTCTCCGTCAGCGGGCGATCAGCAACGGGATCTGCATCTCGGCGGCCGTCAGCGCGCCGTGATAAGCGACCAGCGTATTCACGCTCGGCGGCTCCCACCCGCTGGCCAACGACACCGTGCGACCACGACAGATCACGACCACGTCCCCGATCCGGCCGGCGTGATCGGGCGGGACCGGGCCGTAGTAACCCTCGGCTATTGCCTGCTCGCGGCTCAGGACTGAGGCCTCGTCGCCGAAAACGGCCTGCCACGCGGCGATCACATCATCGAGAGCTCCGTCGTCCACGTACAGATAGCGGACCCTCGGCTCCCCGGCCACACCGATCACCCCGGACGACAGCTCGGGCATCGAGCCCATGTCGATGCGGGAGGTGGCCGGCACGTTCAACTGGCCATGATCGGCGATCACGAGGAGGGCCGACCGGGGCGGCAACGAATGGACGACCCGGTCGAGGAGGGCGTCGACACCGGCGGCCGCCGCGCGCCACTCCGGTGAATCGACCCCGTGGCCGTGGCCGGCGCTGTCCAGGTCGGGGTGGTAGGCGTACACCAAAGCGGGACCCGATCCCACCGCAAGGGCCTCGACCAGCCCTTTTGCCACCTGCTCGCCGGTTGAGGCCGGGATGATCGGCGCGCCGCGGTTCATCGCGACGGTGAGCCCCGTGCCCTCGAACTCGGGCCGGGTCACCGCCGCCGTCCGCACGCCCGCCTCCGCCGCCAGCTCGAACCGGGTCGGCAGCGGCTGCCACTCGCGCGGGTCCGGATCTTTGCCCCAGTGGATGTGCACGACGTTGCTGCCGTCGGGGCGGCGCGCGGTGAAGCCGAGGATGCCGTGCGCGCCGGGTGGGGCGCCGGTGCCCAGCGTGGCCAGGCTGACCGGCGTCGTCGAGGGAAAGCTCGCGGTGAGAAATCCGGCTCCGGCCGACATGTCGGCCAAGGTCGGGGCGTACGCCGCGGCGACCGGAAGTTGGTGGTACCCGAGGCCGTCGACGAGCAGCACACCCACGCGCTCGGCGCCTTCGAGACGCGACCGCAGGCCGAGGACGTCGGTTGTGCCGGGCACGCCGAGCAGCGCGCTCACGCTCGGCAGGACGTCGGCGAGGCTGCCGGTGCCGTACGCCGGGCGCACGGTGAGCAGCGCCTCGGCGGACAGGTGGTCGTCGGGGACGGTCGGCAGGCTCATGGGCGGGGCTTGCGGGCGAAAAGGTGGAGCTGGGAAGCGATGTCGCGGAACGGCGGCCGGGCGGCCAGCGCCAGTTCGAGATCGAGCACGGCCTGCGGATCCTCTTCGAGGACGGCGGCGGGCAGGAGGTCGGCCAGGACGCGTACGCCGTGGGTCTCCACCACCTCGAGCCCCGCCGAGCGCAGGAGTTCCGCCGCCGTTTCGGCGTCGTAGCGGCGCCGCAGCGTGTCCCGGGGGCCGGCGCGGCCGTCCGGATCGGTGACCACCGCGGAGGCCGACCGCAGGTGGCCGTTGATCGCCCGCCCGAGGATCGCCGCCGCCCGGCTCGCCACCAGCAGACTGACCGTTCCGCCCGGGCGCAGCGCGGCCGCGATGGCCGTGACCACGCCGGCCGGCTCGTCGACGACTTCGAGCACGGCATGGCAGAGCACCAGGTCGGCGGTGCCCGGCTCGACCAGGGAGGCCAGTGCGTCGCCGTCGCCCTGGATCGCGCGCACGCGATCGGCGACGCCCGCGTCGGCGGCCCGCCGGGTCAGCGCGGCGAGCGCGTCGGGGCTGGCGTCGACCACCGTGACCTGGTGGCCGGCCTCGGCCAGCGGCACGGCGAAGCCACCGGTGCCGCCGCCCACGTCGAGCACGGTCAGCGAACGGCCGGGGTGCCGGTCGAGCTCGCGGCGCAGCACCGCCCAGACGGCTGCGGTGCGGGCGGTGAGCTGAGGGCGGCCCGTTCGTGTCGATGCCGTGCTTGTTGCTGCGGAGTCCACCCGGGCAGCGTAGCGGGCGGCCGTGCTCAGAACTTGAACAGAACGCCGGTCGCGCGGGTCATCTCGCAGCTGTTGCCGTATTGGTGGGACCACCGGACGCGCGTGCCGCGCCAGGTTCCGGCGAGCCGGGCGGTGACCGGCGCGTACAGCATCATGCACATGACGTGGGCCGGCCTGATCCGGGCCGGGTCGGCGCCGGTGCTGCGCAGGATCGCGCAGGCCTGGGCCGCCTCCGGATGGAGGCCGCCGGTCGGGTTGCAGTTGAGCTTGACCGTCTGGGCCGCGTAGGTGAGCGTGAGGTGCGACTGTGGTGCCTGCGACGGCGCTGTATTCACGATGAGCGCGGCCGCAGCGATGAGTGTCCGGATCATAATGGCCTCCCCCGAAAGCCCCTAACCCGTAGAATAGCCGCCAATCACCGGAAATCCCGGGAAGCGGGCGTCACCGGCGGGGTGATCGCCTCGAGCCGGTCGGCGACCAGGTTGAGCACCCCCTCCGCCTTCTCCAGTCGGCCGCGCACCAGCAGCGCGGAACTGGTCCGGGCCACCCGGCGATACTTCTGCCACAACCCGGGCGAACAGGTCACGTTGAGCATCCCGGTCTCATCCTCCAGGTTCACGAACGTCACCCCGCCCGCCGTCGCCGGCCGCTGCCGGTGGGTGACGATCCCGCCGACCCGGATCCGGGTGCCCGCCTTCACCCCCGGCAGCCGCTCGATCGGCAGCGCACCCGCCCGCTCCAACTGCTTGCGGATGAACTGCGCCGGATGCCGATCCGGCGACAGCCCGGTCGCCCACACGTCCGCGACGAGCCGATCCACCTCGCTCATCCCGGGCAGCATCGGCGCGTCGGTCCCGGTCACCGTGCCCGGCAGGCGGTCCGGTTTGTCCTGCGCGGCCGCCCCGGCCGCCCAGAGCGCCTCACGGCGCGAAAGACCGAACCCGGCGAAAGCGTCTGCCGTCGCTAAAGCTTCCAGATGTACGGCGGTGCATCCCGTACGCCGAGCGAGGTCAGCCATGCTCCGGTACGCCCCGTCGGCTCTGCGCTCCTGTTCGATCCGCTTCGCCAGGTCGTCGCCGATCGTGCGGATACGGGACAGCCCCTGGCGTACGGCCGGGCCGCCAAGCCCCCAGGCTTGCGGCCTCTCCTTCGCCCCGGCCTTCTTCCGCGTCTCCGGGGTGATCTCCAAGGTCGCGGCGGCGTCACTGAGGTTGATGTCCGGCCGGCGCACCTCGACCCCGTGCCGCCGCGCGTCGTCGACCAGCGACTGCGGCGAGTAGAACCCCATCGGCTGCGCGTTGAGCAGCGCCGCGCAGAAGGCCGCCGGGTGATACCGCTTGAGCCAGGCGCTGACATAGACCAGGTACGCGAAGCTGATCGCGTGGCTCTCCGGGAAGCCGTAGCTGGCGAACGCGCACAGCTTCACGTAGAGGTCGTCGGCCAGCTCACCGGTGATGCCGTTGGCGGCCATCCCCTCGTAGAGCCGGTCCCGCATCTCCCGCATCCGCTCGATCGACCGCTTGGAGCCCATCGCCCGGCGCAGCTTGTCGGCCTCCAACGGGGTGAACCCGGCCGAATCCATCGCCAGCTGCATCAGTTGCTCCTGGAACAGGGGTACGCCGAGGGTCTTCGCCAGCGCCCGCTCCATCGTCGGATGCGGCATCTCCCACTTCTCGAGGCCGTTCTTGCGGCGGATGTACGGGTGCACCGAGCCGCCCTGGATCGGACCCGGCCGGATCAGCGCCACCTCGACGACCAGGTCATAGAACACGACCGGCTTCAACCGGGGCAGCGTCGCCATCTGGGCCCGGCTCTCCACCTGGAACACCCCGACCGAGTCGGCGGCCTGCAACATCCGATAGACCTCGGGGTCGTCCGGCCGGATGTTCGTGAAGTCGAGCCGGTCGTTGATCATGTCGAACGCGTAGTGCAGCGCCGACAGCATGCCCAGGCCCAGCAGGTCGAACTTGACCAGGTTGACCGCGGCGCAGTCGTCCTTGTCCCACTGCAGCACGGTGCGGCCGGGCATCCGGCCCCACTCGACCGGGCACACCTCGGACACCGGCCGGTCGCAGATCACCATGCCGCCGGAGTGGATGCCGAGATGCCGCGGAAAGTCCTGCACCGCGTTGGCGAACTCGACGACCTGCTCCGGGATGTCCTCCACGTCGACCGTCGCGACACTGCCCCACCGGTCGATCTGCTTGCTCCAGGCGTCCTGCTGCCCGGGCGAGAACCCGAACGCCTTGGCCATGTCCCGCACCGCCGACCGCGGCCGGTACGAGATCACGTTGGCGACCTGGGCGGTGTGCCGGCGGCCGTGCTTCTCGTAGACGTGCTGGATGACCTCCTCGCGCCGGTCCGACTCGATGTCGACGTCGATGTCCGGCGGCCCGTCCCGTTCCGGGGCCAGGAACCGCTCGAAGACCAGGTCGTACTCGAACGCGTCCACATTGGTGATGTAGAGCGCGTAGCAGACCGCCGAGTTCGCCGCCGAGCCCCGGCCCTGGCAGTAGATGTCGTTGTCCCGGCAGAACCGGACGATGTCGTAGACGACCAGGAAGTAGCCCGGAAAGTCGAGCTCCTCGATCATGTCCAGTTCATAGTTGAGCTTCGCGTAGACCTCTGGCACCTCCTCGGGCAGGCCATAGCGGTTTTTAGCGCCGCGCATGGTCAACTCACGCAGCCAGCTCATCTCTGTATAGCCGGGTTTGTCGGGAATGTAGGGCGGCAGCTGCGGGGCGACCAACTGCAGGTCGAAGGCAAGCTCTTTACCCAGCTCGTACGCGTTGGCCACCACACCCGGGTAGCCGGCGAACCGGCGCGCCATCTCGGCCCCGCTGCGCAGGTGGGCGGTGCCGGCCGCGGGCAGCCAGCCGTCGATCTCGTCCAGGCTGCGCCGGGCCCGGACCGCGGCGAGCGCGGTGGCGAGCCGGCGCCGGGACGGGTTGGCGTAGTGCACGTTGTTGGTGGCGACCGCCCGCAGGCCGCGACGGCCGGCGAGCGCGAAGAGGGCATCGTTGCGGTCCTCGTCGTACGGGTTGCCGTGATCGGTCAGCTCGACCACCACCCGGTCCTCGCCGAACAGGTCGACCAGCCGGTCGAGCTCCCACATCGCCGGGCCGAGACCGCCGGTGGCCAGCGCCTGCGGCACGATCCCCTTACGGCAACCGGTCAGCACGGTTCCCCGGCCACCCAGCTCACGGGCGATCTCCTCCAGGCTGCCGTAGTCGGGCTTGCCCTTCTCGGCGCCGGCCAGCTGCCCGTTGGCGATCGTCCGGCCCAGGGCGGCGTACCCCTCGGGGCCGTTGGCCAGGACCAGCAGATGCCGGCCCTCGGGGTCGGGTTCGCCGTTCTGCGGCCGGCTCAGGCCGAGCGAAAGCTCGGCGCCGAAAATCGTCGGCAACTCCAGCCCGGCCGCCGCCTCGGAGAACCGCACCACCCCGTAGAAGCCGTCGTGATCGGTGACGGCGAGACCGGTCAGGCCCAGGCGGGTCGCCTCTTCGGCCAGCTCACGGGGGTGGCTGGCCCCGTCGAGGAAGCTGAAGTTGGTGTGACAGTGCAGCTCGGCGTAAGGAACGGTGGGTTCCTCCGGGCGGATCAGAGCGGGCGCCTCGTACGGTTGGCGCTTCCGGCTCCAGGCCGGCGAATCCCCGCCGTCGGCGTCGACGGCGAGCGGGTCCACGCTGTACGGCTCGGTGCCCGGCTTGCCGATCCGGTGAGCGTCGTCGCCCGGGGGCGGCACGGGTTTCCGGCCGGAAAGCATGTTCTCCAGCTCGGACCAGGGAACCTTCGGATTATTGAAGCCCATCGCGGCCGCTCCGCTCAGTCATAGACCGCCTCCACCGCCCAGTGGCCGCCGATCAGGGAGACCAGAAGGGCCCGGCCGTCGGCCAGCGTCATCTGAAAGCGGGCGAGGCGCCGGGATTCGCCGGGCGCCCACCACCGCTCGTCAACCGGCCACGGCCCGGTCCAGCCGGTGATCTCCACCGGGCGGCCGCGCTCGACGACCAGGGCGGCGGGCGGAGCGGTAAGTTCGAGGCGGGCGCTGACCCCGACCGTGGCGCCCGCGTCGTCCAGCACGACCGCCCCGAGCGGGCGGGGCAGCACGACGGCGGGCTGCGGCCGGGGCAGCCGGCCGGGCCAGGGCGGCAGAGCCGGGGGCCGCTTCACCGGCTTCCCCTTCTTGGCGACCGGCCACGAGGCTGCCCCGCCCTCACCCCCTCGGCTCGTGTCCACATCGGTCGCGCTCACCCACCCCTCGCCCGCCCGGCTCGCGGCTGCCTGCGGCCCACCCGCCCGGCTCGCGCTTGCCTGCGGCCCACTCGCCCGACTCACGGCCGCCTGCGGCCCACCCACATGGCTCCCGGCTGTCGCCGGCTCCCTGGCGGGCGTTGGCGGCTGAGCATGTGTGGGCGGCACGAGCGCCAACTGCGCCGACGCCGACCGCCCGAGCCTTGGCTGCTCAGGCGCGGGATGTACCGGCTGCTCGGGGTCCTGCTCCTTTCCGGGGGCCTGCTCCTTTCCGGGCTGGGTGAGCGTCAGCCTCTTCGGCTTCGGCTTCGCCTGCGCGGTCGCCCTCTCTTTCTCCGGCGGCTGCGCGACCGTCGGCTCTTTCCCGGTCGGCTGCGCGGTCGCCCGTTCCTCCCCCATCAACTGCGCGGCGACCTTCTCCTCTCCCATCAGCTGCGCGGCGACCTTCCCCTCCCCCCTCAACTGCGCGGCGACCTTCCCCTCCCCCATCAGCCGCGCGGCGACCCTCCCCTCCCACGGCGACTGCGCGGCAACCTCGTCCTCTCCCCCCGGCTGCGCGGTCGCCCTGTCTTCCCTCGTCGGGAGGCGGAAGACCTCGGCCAGGTGTTCGGCGGGTGCGGGATCGTCGGGGGCGCGGCGGGAGTGCAGTGGGATCACCGGGGCCAGGCGGCTCTCCGGGGTGAGAGCCAGCACCGGCGCGAGGGCGATGTCGGGGATCGGGTCGGTGTGCGGGGCGGACGGGCGGTCGGGGGTGCGTTCGTCGCCCCACGGGACCAGGCGCACCTGGTCGTCGGCCGAGCGGCCGCCGCCGGCCGTCGGTGTGACGACCGCTTCCGGGCCGAGCAGGCCCTGTACTCGGCTGAGCGCGCGGTGGGCCCGTTCCCGTTCGGCGCCGGCGTCGCCCCAGAGGCCCGGCTGCAGTCCCAGGTGGACCAGCACGCCGTCGGGGATCAGCCGCAGCCGCACCAGGCCGGCGGTGGGCCGGGCCGGGGCGCCGCGGCGGGCGCCGGTGAGCCAGCCGTCGAGCTGCCAGCGGACCCGCTCGGCGATGGCGGCCGCGGTGAGGGTGCCGTCGTGCCGCCAGACCCGATGCAGTTCCTGGCCGTCGGCGGTGACCGCCTCGATGCCGAGCCGGGTGCAGGCCAGGCCGTGGGCGGCCAGCTTCTCGTGCAACCGTTCGGCGAGCACGCGCCCGGCGAACGCGGCCACGTCCACCCGCTCCAGCGGCTCATCATAGGTTTCGGAGACGTCGAGGTCGGGGGGCGGACGGCGTACGGAAAGAGGCCGGTTGTCAAAGCCGGCGGCGAGCCGGTGAGCGAGCGCACCGTCGAAGCCGAATCGGGTGATGACGTCCGCGGCCGGCAGGGCCGCGAAGTCACCCAGCGTCTTGACGCCGAGCCGGGTCAGCAGGTCGGTCAGCTCGGGCCGTTCCAGCGCCTCGATCGTCACGCCGGCCAGGAACTGCGGCGTCTCCCCCGGCCCGATCACCAGCCCGTCCCGCGCCGCCAGCCCGGCCGCGAACACTCCGTCGGCGATCCCGGCCTGGCTCTCCACGGAGCACGCTTCGGCGATCTGCTCGACGATCCGCTCGGCCGCGGCCTCTTCCCCGCCGAAGTACCGGGCCGGCCCGCGGGCCGCCAGCGCGCAGGTCCCCGGCCGGATCACCTCGACCCCGACGGCGACCTCTTCCACGGCCGCGACGACCGGCTCGAACGCCCGCGCGTCCCGCGCCGGATCATGCTCGACCACAACCAGCTGCGGACATCGGCTCTGCGCCTCACGGCGCCGCAACCCACGGCGTACGCCGTCCAGCCGCGCCGCCTCCGAACAGGCCACCACCCGGTTGCCGTGCAACACCACAACCGGCCCGGAAGCCCCGACCCCGTCCACGATCTCGGCCGCGATGACCGGCCAGTCCGGACACCACACCAGAATCGTCCGCCCCGCCGCGCCCGGGTCCCCGCCGCTCACCCCGCCACCGCCGGCCCGCGGCCGCCGCCCGAGGGGTCACCGGTGCGCTCCCGACCAGCAACAACCTGACCACCGCGGATGCCGCCGGCGCGGTCACGGCCACCAGCGGGTCGTCCGCCTCGCTCCCCGGCGTCCGGGTCGGACCAAGCCGTGGAGCCGGACAGGGCCGGCGGGAGTGAGTGCCCACGCAAGCCGGCGGAGTGAGTCAGCGATCGCCCGGCCCGGCGGGCGGACCGGACCAGCGAGCAAAAGTGCGGAACCGACCCCGAAAAGGCCACGAACGGCCGCTCCGCCGGGTGGATGAAAACGGCCGCCGAACGAAGACGCGGCGGGGACGGAATCGGCCGCTCGTCCAGGCCGGCGGGGCCGGCAGCCGGACGATGACGCAGCGGAAGGACCGGCCGCTCCCCCAGACGAAGACGCAGCGCCGATGGAACCGGCCGCTCCGCCGGGTAGACGGAGTCGGCCGCCGAAAGAAGACGCAGTAGCGACGGTAACGGCTGCTCGGCCGGCCGGGTGGAGCGAGCCAAGGGGCGGAGAGCGAGGCGGGCCGCCGGCCGGGTCGAGCCAGCCAAGGGGCGGAGAGCAAGGCGGGCCGCCGGCCGGGTGGAGCGAGCCAAAAGGCGGAGCGCGAGACGGGCCGCCGAGCGGGTGGAGCCGGCCAAGGGGCGGAGCGCGGCGTGGGCGGCCAGGCGGCCCGCCGGGCGGGTGGAGCGAGCCAAAAGGCGGAGCGCGGGGTGGGCGGCCGGGCCGGGTGTGGGGTGGTCTGAGGAGGGGTGGGTGGTGGCGGACGGGACCGCGCGGAGGCCCGGGGTGGGTGCCTCGGTGGCGGGTGGGTGGAATGAGCCGGTGGTGGAGGAAGGGGACGGGCCGGTGGCCGGGGAGGGTAGGGACGGCGGGTGGTGGGTGAGGCCGGGCATCCAGAGGGTGATCTCCTTGGGGCGGGCGGCGGCGCCGCGGCCTCGGGCGAGGATGGTCACCTCGCGGCGGCGGAGGCGGCCCCGGCCCAGGGAGAGGCCCTCCCAGCGGGAGGCGGTGACCTGCAGGGTGACGTCGGCGCCGGGCCACTGACCGAAGGGCATCAGCACGCTGCCGCGCTGGCGGGCCCGGGCGACCAGGCGGTCGGCGACGGTGGGGGCCACCTGGCCCGGGACGGCGGTGACGACCACGTCGACCCCGTCGATCAGGGCGGCGATGACGGTGGGCCAGTCGGGGCCGGGGTCGGGGACCAGGGCGAGCCGTTCGAGGTCGATGCCGTTCTCCTGGGCGGCCAGCGCGCCCAGCGACGGGATGCCGACCACCGCGCACCACGAGCCCGAGCGCGAGGCGTCGGCCAGCAGCGCCAGCAGCAGAGAGGTCGATCCGCCGGCCGGTGCGGACCGGCCGGCCGCCACCGCCACCGTGCTTCCCCGGCGCAGGCCGCGGCCGGGCAGCAGGCCGCTCAGCTCGGGAACGACCGGCAATACCCGATGCACACCCGGCGCATCGTGCTCGCCGGCCACCCGAACCAGCTCGGCCAGGGCGGCCGCACCGCTGATCATGCGTCCCGCCATCGTTCCCCGCTCGTGTAGCCGTGTAACTATGCGGCCCTGCCACTGCCCAAAGCCCTGCCACTGCCCAAAGCCCTGCCACTGCCCAGGCCCTGCCACTGCCCAGGCCCTGCCACTGCCCAAGGCCGCCCTGCCACTGCCAAGGCCCTATCACTGCCGTTCTGCCACCGCCCAAGGCCCTATCACTGCCAACCCATCACCGCCCAAGGCCCTGTCACTGCCGGCCCGCCACTGCCAAGGCCGGCCTGTGCGAAGCGCGGTCTGCCACGCCAAGGCGCCGGGCCGCGGTCCTGTGCGGCTTTCTAGTCAAGGTCATCCGTGACCTCGGCTCCACCGGCCGCTCGACCGGCGCCGTCACCGCGGGTCGTGCCGCCGCGCAGTGCACGAGGGCATGCGCGCACAACGCCCGTCCCCCTCCGGCCGGGCGGTGTGAGTGACCAGGTCAGGCGGCCAGCGGAGGCTGGTAGGTGAGGCCCAGAGAGGACTCGACGATCGCCACGAACTGTTCGGCGGCTCGCAGGAGGTCGTCGGCCTCGCGGGGGGTCACCACGCGGGGGATGCCGGCCTCGGCCGCGGCGCGCTTGGTGGCGCCCAGGGCGAAGTAGTTGGCCCAGTCGCCGAACTCGGGCGCGACCAGGACGAGCAGCGACCAGACGCTGGTCGCCTTGCTGCGCCGGGTCGGGGCGGCCGGGCGGGCCCGGGCCGCGAGCACGGCGGCGGCCGCGCGCAGGGCGGCCATGTGGGCCGCGGCGTAGCGCAGACCGTCGGGGCGGGTGCGTGCCGCCTCGGACAGGCCCTGCCGGGCTATGCCCAGCAGCTGGGCCGGTGTGCGGTGCGGCAGCATGTGCGCCGGAACCGTGGGTGCCGCCACCTGGGCGGCCGCGGTCGGCGCATGCGCCAAGCCGGGGGCCGGCAGCAGGCCTGGCGCCGTGGAGCTCGCCATGGTCGTCTCTCCTCGCATATGTCGCATCCGACTTGCTGGGCCGAACGAGATGAACTGCGAAGGGACTGCGGGGGAAGGGCGCAGTGCCCTGTGCTCAAAGCCAAGGTTCCCAAAGCCGAGCCGGCCGGGTGTGAAGCTTCCCCACACCACACCCGGCCGGACCTCGCCGGCGGGTCCGTCGCCCGCCGCCCGGGGGTCGGGGGCAGCGGACGACGGTCCTGCCTTGTCTGAAGGCTCGAACCCGCGAATGCTCGAGCCTCACATGCGATGCTTCGCGGGCACCGCACCCGGAAGCCGCGCCGCGAAACACCGCCTCCGGAGTCAGCACGAAGCTCTCAAGCCTCAGGAGCTTTCGAACATCCGTTCTAACTGAGGAGAAGACTAGCACTCGGGTACGACAAAAAAGCAACTACAACGTCTTGGTGAAGGCGAGCCGGTCGTAGGGCGACGACCCGTAGGGCGGGATCTCCCGATAACCGCTGCTCAGATAGAGCGCGATGGCCTCGGTCAGCGCCGGATGCGTCCCCAGCCGCACCACCCCGAGCCCGTGCGCGGCGATCGAAGCCTCTATCTGTTCGAGCAGCCGTCGGCCCAGCCCCAGCCCGCGCGCTGAAACCGCCACCCACAGGTGCCGCACCTCACCGGCGGAGTCGGCATGACACCAGGCCACGCACCCGACGGGACGGCCGGCCTCGCGGGCCACCAGGAAAGACCCGGTCGAGCCGGGCGCGATCAGGGCCGACTCGTCATAGCCCTCGGGGAAGCGAACCGCCAGCTCGGCGGCGTAGGAACGCAGGCACTCCAGCGCCTCCGGCGAGTCGTCCGGGATCGCCGAAATCGTCACGGTCGCCTTTCGCAGCAGATGGCGCACCCGCGACTGTGCCTCCACCAACTCGTTGCGCTCGGCCGCGGACAGGGCCCCGAACAGGGCTTCCACGCTGCGGCGCGATCGCGCGTCGAGCTCGGCCCTCTCCCGTACGCCCAAAGCGGTGAGCCTCGCGAAGCGTAGGCGGCCGTCCCCGGCGTGAGCACCCACCGTGACCAGGCCGTCCTTCTGCAGGGCCTGCAGCAGGCGGCTCAGGTAACCCGAGTCGAGGCCCAGCCGGACCCGCAGTTCGCGCAGGTCAGCGCCGTCGCCGATCTCGAACAGCAGACGGGCCTCGCGGAGCGGCCGGCCCTGGCCCAGGTAGTGGTCGTCGAGGGCGCCGATGCGCCGGGAGTAGTAACGGTTGAAGTCACGGACGGACTCGATCTGGTCCACGTCCGTCACGCTACCGAAAATCTCTGACCTAAGTCAGGGACTTTCCGGCCCGCTGCGACGGGTGCGCCAGGACCTCGGTGAGCTGGTGCAGGAGTGCGCCGGCGACGAACGGCTTGGAGATGACCGCCGTGACCCCCGCTTCCATGGCGTGAATGTCCGGGGAGTCGAGTGAGCCGCTGACCACGACCACCGGGATGTGCTTCAACTCGGGATCCCGGCGAATCTCGCGGCACAGCTGTAATCCGGTCATGTACGGCATGTCGATGTCGGTGATCACCGCGTCCGGATGGTGCTTGCGCACCGCGGCCAGGCCCTGCCGCCCGTCGGCCACCGCGATCACCTGATGGCCGGCCTGGCGGAGCGACCGGGTGACCAGCATCCGGATGTCGTCGTCGTCCTCCGCCGTCACCAGCACCGCCATGCCGCCCACCGCCCCTTCGCGATCTGGCCCTTCGCGATCCGGCCCTTCGCGATCCGGTCGGACTCAGTATCTGCCATAAAACGCTACAAAGGGGGCAAAAGACTTATCTGGTCGGCAACAATCTGTGCCGACAGGGCGACCATCGGCAGGCCACCGCCCGGGTGGACCGAGCCGCCGACCAGGAAAAAGCCGGGCAGCGGGCCGCGGTTGGCCGGGCGCATCAGACCGCCCGCGGTCCCGTAGATCGCTCCCCCGGGCGCGGCCGTCGCGTCCGCCAGATCCGCCGGAGTTCGCGATTCGGAGAAAATCAGACGGTCGCGCACCTCGAGACCGCGCCGGGCCAGCACGGCGAGGACATGCTTCGCGTACGCATCGGCCAACCCCGGCCTCCGCCAGTCCACGGCCGACCATTCAGGCCCGTGGCGCGGGGCGTTGACCAGCACGAACCACGCCTCCGTGCCCGGCGGACGAACGGCCGGATCGGTCGCGCGGGTGACGAAGACGGCGGGGTCGGAGGCCGGCCGGGCCCGCCGCTGCGCCGAGCCGAAGATCGCGTCGAACTCGGCGTCGTAGTAGTCCGGGAAGAACACCGTGTGGTGCGCCAGTTCCGGGGTCTCACCCCGGACCCCGAGCAGCATCACAAAACCGGCCAGGCTGCGGTCGGCGAGCCGGGCCAGCCGGGCCGGATCGGGCAGGAGATCGCGGTAGACGTCGAGCGCGTCCGCATCGGACACGACGATGTCGGCCGGGACATACGCGCCCGAGCGGAGCCGAACCCCGCAGACCCGCCGGCCGCCCGTCGCGACACGGCCTTCGGTCTCGATGTGGGCGACCGGCGAGTCGAGCACGATCTGGACCCCGAGCGCCACGCACCGCGCCGTCATCGCGGCGCCCAGGGTGCCCAGGCCGCCGGGCAGGTACCAGCCGCCGAAGGCGAGTTCGGCGTACGGGATCGCGGCCAGCGCGGCCGGCGCCCGCCGCGGGTCGGCTCCGGTGTAGGTGGCGTAGCGGTCGAGAAGCATCCGCAGCCGGGGGTCGCTGAGGTAGTGCCGGCCCAGGCCGCGGAGGGAACGGCCGGGCGCGATCGCCCACAGGTCGCCGAGCCGCCAGGACAGGCCGGCCAGCGTCGCGGGGGTGACCGGGCGGCGCAGCACCGAGCGCCAGGAGGCGTCCCAGATGCGTTCGGCCCGTTTCCAGAAGTGCTTCCACTCCTCGGCGGCGGCCGGGCCGAGCGCGGTCGCGATCCTCTCGAGGAAGACCTCGTGGTCGGAGGACGAGTCGAGTTCGGTGCCGTCGGGGAAGACGTGCCGGACGACGGGGTCGAGCGGGATCGGTTCCAGTTCCAGGCCCAGGCCGTCGAAGACCTGGGGCAGCGTGAGCAGACTGGGGCCGGTGTCGAAGCGGAAGCCGTCGCGCTCGTAGACGCCGAGCTTGCCGCCGGTCGTGCCGGAGCGTTCGTGGATCACGACGTGATGGCCGGCCTGGGCGAGCCGGATCGCCACCGCCAGCCCGGCCACCCCGGCGCCGATCACGACCACCCGGCGCCCGCCGGTGGACGACGCCGAAAAAGTGTCGGAGCCGGCTGCTTTGATCGCCCCACCCAGTTCGGGGTGGGGTGGGCCGGGGTTCGGGTGGGGGCTCATACGGGCCGTCCTCGCCAGGTCAGCAGGCCTCGGTGGCGCAGGCGGAAAGAGCGGGCCACCAGCCAGGCGAAGACCACGATCGAGGCCGGGTGCAGGAGGGCGTCGGGCCACGGCCGGCCGCCGGTGGCATGGGCGGTCACTACCCGGCCGGTCACGCCCAGCAGGTAGGCCGCCAGGGCTACCAGGGCCGGTTTCCCGTGCCCGGTCGCCAGCAACGCTGCGGTGGTGAGAGGCGGGGACGCGTACAGGAAAAGCAGCAGGACCACGACGGCGCCGGCGGCGGGTCCCGTGCCGAAGGACGCCCAGAGCGACTTGGCGTAGCCGGCGGTGAGTTCTCGCCAGGATCGGTACATTTCGCACGTCGAGAAGCGGGAGCCGTCGGCCAGCGCGATTCGGCCGCCGGAGCGTTTGATCGCGCGGGCGAGGGCGATGTCCTCCAGGATGTCGTCGCGGACGGCGGCGTGGCCGCCCGCCTTCCGGTAGCCCGTCCGGTCGATGACCAGCCACTGGCCGCCGGCCGCGGCGAGTGCGGGGCGCGGGGAGCGTTCCATCGCGCGCAGCGGGAGGAACGTGAGCCAGGACCACTGCAGCAGTGGCTGGACCAGGCGCCCGGCGCCGGCTATGCGCGGGTACGGCGAGAGGAGCGTGACCTCTGCCCGCCGCATCAAGGCAACCGCTGACGCCACGGCACCTTCCGCGAGCACCACGTCGGCGTCGACGAACACCAGGACGTCGGCGTCGGTGGCGAGGTCGGCCAGCTGCCGGCAGGCGTGGGGTTTGCCGAGCCAGCCGGGTGGCAGCGGGGCCCCGGTGTGCAGGTGGACGCGGTCGCCGCCGATCTTGCGGACCAGGTCGGCGGTTTCATCGGTTGAGCCGTCGTCCAAAACGTAGATCTGTCCGGTTTGCGGGAGAAGCGAGGTCAAACAGGGCTCGACCCGGTCGGATTCGTTGCGGAGCGGCAGAAGGATGGCGACTTTTTCGTCTGATTTGTCGTTGGTGAGGCGCCGCAGAAGAGACGCGTTGACAACGGTGTGGGCGGTCAGGGCGATCCACGGCAGGAGCAGGAGCCAGATCACCGGAGGTGCCTCGACAAGGGCACCGACGGGATCACGACCGCACCCATGATCACGCCGCCCCAGGCCGCGGACGCCGGGAGACCTAGGAACACGGCGTGGGCCAGCACGGACGAAGCGTACGTCCACAACCAGAGCGCGAGAATCGGCGCGTCACCCGGTCGCGGGGTCCGGATCTTCTCGCCGCCGGCCAGGGCGAGCGCGGTCGTCAGAAGGATCGCGAAGCCGAGCCAGCCCAGGTAGTTGCCGATCGGCACGCCGGGGACGCCGGGCAGCGCGGGAGTGGGCGATCGCCAGGTCCAGTAGCCCTCGGCGACCATCTGCGGGTCGAGGAAGAGGTCCCAGGCCGCGAGGCCGGCCGCCGCCAGGGCGATCTGCCCGGGTCGACGAGAGGTGATCCGCAGCGCAGCCAGCCAGGCCGGCCACGCCATCCAGGTCCAGGCCAGCGGGATGATCAGCGGGACACCGAGCAGCTTGGGACCGAGTTGTCCGGAGTAGTCGTAATGACCGAAGGGAAAGCCGGTGGCCACGCCGATCGCCTCGACCGCGAAGCCGCCCAGGGTGGCCGCGGAAATGAGGGTCAGGCCGGATCCGCGCCACAGGGCGTGGCCGACGGAGAGCAGATAACCGAGTACGACCGTCGCCACGGTCAGATCCGCCCGCGCCCGGCCGCTCGTCAGCGGATAGCCGACCTGCACCAGCACCAGAACCCCGAGCAGCACCCACGGCAGCCGACGAGCCATCACCGACCCCCGCGCGGAAAGCACAGCAGCCGCGAAGCCATCACCGGCCCCGCGCAGAAACCGCGACGCCCGGCCGGTCATCAAAGCCGGCCGATCATCAAAGCCGGCCGGTCGTCAAATGCCGACGATGCCCGGCGCATCCTCCACCGGCCGCTCCACCACCGGCAGCTCCCGCCCGAGGATCGCGAACGCCCGCTCGTCACCGGGGAAGTGGAAGTGGCGCAGCACGTCGACGAAGCCGAACCGGCGGTAGAGCCGCCAGGCCCGGGACTTCTGCTCGTCGGCCTCGGGGGTGGACAGCAGCACGGTCTTGCCGTCGGCCATCGCCAGCAGCGCCCGCAGCTGACGCGCCCCGACCCCGTGGCCCTGGGCGGCCGGCCGCACGTGCAGCTCGACCACCTCGAAGCAGTCGGTCAGCCACTGCATCCGCGCGTCGTCGGTGAGTGCCGAACGCACCTGGTCGTGCCACCACTGCCCGGAGCCCGAGGTGTAGCCGTAGCCGAACCCGGCCAACCGGCCGTCGGTGGTCAGCGTGGCGACGGCCCGGAAGCCGGCGCGCCGCACATGGGCGCCGATGTAGCCGCGGCGGGTCTGCAACAGCTCCTGCCGGTAGCCCATCGCCTCGCCGTAGACCGCGACCACGTCGTCGAGCCGCCGCAACAGGTCGTCCGGCTGCCACGCAACGAGCCTCATCGCTTCGCCTGTCCCCCTTCGAGCCAGCCCAGCACGGTCCGGTCGCCTTCGATGCCGAGGACCGCGAACCGGGCGAAAAGCTCTTCTGCGTACCACCGATCGACCGGAGTACGGGTGATCACCGCACGGTGCTCCGGCTGACGGTACGCGAACCGGGTCAGGTCCGTCGCGTCCCGCCAGACGCTGACTGTGCCCTGCCAGCCGATCGGTGCCTCCCCGATGCCGAATCGCGCCAACAGCCCCGGTGCGGCGGCCAGTTCGGCGGCTACCGGCGGGACGGCCCGCCAGAACGTCAGGGCTTTGGCCGGCTTCAGCCGCGCCCGGGTGAGTGCCAGCACCATCCCAGGCGGTCTTTTCCGAACATTCCCGAATCGCTCGACCCGGTCGCGGTCGCCGCCGGCCACGGGTTCGGGCCCGAACGGCTCGACGCCCGACCAGCGTCCGCGGCTGGTCAGCGGCTCCAACTCGACCCGAGCCGAAAGCACCGCCGCCCGATCCCAGGCCGGGAATCGCACCTCTCGTTCGGAGACCGTCACCGCCGCATAGCGGGTCAGGTCGGCGTCGCCCGGACCGAACGAGATCCCGGTCCCGGTGCCGAGGAATTTCGCAAAACGGACGCCGGAGGGACGGCGAACGAGGCCGAGCCGCACCATCGCCGCCGGCACCCGGCGCGGCGGCACCCGCCACACGTGCAGCGTGACCGGCATCGGCGCTCAGGCCACCTCGACCGGCGTGCCCGCGGTGATCCGCACCAGCTCGGCGTAGGTGATCGGGAAGACCGCCCGCGGCACCCCGCCGGCTCCCGCCGACTCCAGCGCATCCTGTACGGCGAGCACGTTGGCATGGTTCTCCATGCGTTCATTCTGCTCGCGGCCCGGGGTAGCCCGCGCCGAACACCCGGGTCATTCCACAATGCCGACCGCGGCTTCGCTGGCCCTCCACAGTTCCGCGGCGAGATCGGCGTCGCCGGCCCGGCCGTGCGGCGGAACGACCTGGTGACCGACGTAGTAGGCGCCGTCGGCCAGATCGGCGGCCGGGGCGGTGAGCAGCCAGGCCAGCAGCGCGCCCGCCTTCTCGGGCGTGACCAGGAAAGGCGCGTACCGGTAGAAGAAGCGCAGCGGGCCGCGGTCGCCGAAGTTGGTGCGGACCACGCCCGGGTGGAAGCAGACGCTGAGGATGTCGGGCCAGCGGCGGGCCGCCTCGGCGGTGAAGAGGATGTTGGCCGACTTCGCGGCGCCGTAGGCCGGGAAGCCTCGATAGGCCTTGGCGTCGCCGGTGAAGTCGTGCGGGTCGGGGACGGCTCGCCGGTGCGCGTCGGAGGAGGTGTTGACCACGCGGGCGCCGTGCAGCCGGGTTCGCAACAGGTTGGTCAGGAGGAACGGCGCGAGGTGGTTGCTCTCGATCGTCGACTCCAGGCCGTCGGGCGTACGGCGGTAGTCCATGACGATGCCGCCGGCGTTGTTCGCGAGGGCGTCGATGTTCGGATAAGTCGCCAGAAGGTGCTCGGCCAACGCGCGTACGTCAGCGAGCCGATCGAAATCGGCCCGGAACCGGCCCGGCTCCCGGCCCTGCCCCGCCGCCCGGACCCGGGCGACCGCCGCCTCCAGGCGGCCCGGATCGCGCCCGACCAGGACGATGTCGTCGCCGGCGGCGGCCAGTTGCTCGGCCGCCGCGAGCCCGATCCCGGAGCTGCCGCCGGTAATCACGATAGTGCGTGTCATCGATTCCCATCCTGGCACCCGCGGCCCCTTATTGCTGCAGGTGGGCGGCGAGGAAGGCCTGGGCCATCGCGGAGGCCAGGTTGGCCGGGTCGGTGGCCGAGATCGCCTGGCCGCCGGTGGCCTGGGCCATTGCGGTGAGCGCCTTCATGTCGGCCGTCGGTCCATAGCCGACGCCGATGATCGGTACGGGGCGCTGCGGGTCGCGCTGGGCGGCCAGCTTCTTCAGGAAGGTGGCCTGCGACATCGCGTACTTCGACTCGCCGTCGTCGCCGTCGGTCAGCACGATGACCAGGGTGACCGTGCCCGGCTTGGACGCCTGCCGCATGGCCGTCTCGCCGTCCAGCACCGTCTGGTAGAGCGGGGTGCCCGCGTTGTTGACCGCCTTGTACTGGCCCATCGCGGCGGTCAGCGCGTCCCGCCGGGTCTTGCCGTTGTCGCCGAGCGGGCTGGCGAGCGGGCCGAGCGGAATGACCTCCTGGTGGGCCGGGCTGGTGAGGGTCGGCGTGCCGAACAGCCACAGTCCGAGGCTGGTGTCCTCGCCGAACAGCTGGGCCGCGGTCGCGCCGGACTGCCGGAGCAGAGCGGCCTTGGTCGTGGTGTGCCCGGCCTTGTCCTTGACCGGCAGGTTCATCGAGCCCGAGGTGTCGATCAGCAGCAGGGTCTGGAAGTTGAGCGTGCGGTACTGCACCCACTGCCGGGCCGGGCCGAGCAGGTCGTCGGCCTTGTCCGGCAGGGGCAGCGCACCCTCGACCGGCGCGGTGCGGAAGCCGGCCTTGGTCATCGCCGCCTCGGTGATCGCCGCTCGCAGCTTGTTGATCACCTTGGTCCTGGCGTCTGCCTTGGCCTTCTTGACGGTCGCGAACGGGTAGTCGGCCTCGACCAGGCCGTCGACCGGAGGCGCTCCGGTGAGCGAGACCGGGTGCCGGCTCTGCTGGTAGGTGCCGAGCTGCTGCTCGGTGACCGGGAAGATGCCGGCCTCGTAGGCGGCGTCGGACACGCTGGTCTCGGTCGACAGCTGGGCCAGCTTCCGGGCCGGGTCGGCCGCGGAGTCCTCGAGACGGCTGCGCAGCGTGAGCGCCCGGAGCTGGGCGATGCCGGCGTCCGGGGTGGTACGGCCCATCGCGACGTGCTCGGCATAGACCGAGAGCAGGCCGACCGTGTTCTGTTGCGGGTCAGCCATGCTCACCGGCAGCTGGTGCGAGGCCGCGCCGGCGGTCAAGGCGGCCCACGAGGTCTTGCCGTCCTTGATGAACTGGCCGGCGATCGGGCTCGGTCCGGCGATCACGATCGGCGAGTAGGCGATCGGGTGACCCTTGGTGGTGTACGCCTTGGCGGCCATCTTTATCCAGGCCGAGCTGGACGGGATCCACACGTCCGGCTGTTTCGCGGCGGCCGCCACCGCGGCCGGCTCCTGCGCGGTGACCGTGACGGGGCCGCAGACCGCGCCGGCCGGGATGAGCTTGCGGGCGGCCTCCTCGATCACCGGGGCGATCTCGGGGGCGGCGGCGACGTGCACACTCGCGTCCGGACAGGACGGTGCGCTCGTCGCGGCCGACGGGCGTGGCGTGGCGAGCGGCGAGCTGGACCGCTGGAGAAGAACGGCGCCGACACCGGCCGCGCCGAGCAGGATCAGCACGATCACGACAGCCAGCATCCACCGCCAGAACTGGTTGCGCGGGCGGTGCTGTGCCCCGGTCCACGAGTCGGCCGGCGGTGTTGCATCTGGGTTCGAGATGTCGGCCATGCCGCTCACCCCCCGTCACTCAAGGTCAACTCATGATCACGCATGGTCGAGCAATGTCAGCGAATGTTACGTGTACATCCATACGTGACAATGAGGATCATCGGATTGGCACTCTGCCAATATGTGACCTGATTCAAGGTCTTCTACGCTCAGCGACCACCCGGTCGCACTACGGCGGCCACAATCAATTCGCCGTCGTCGCTGAGCCCGACCGGCTCCCTCGACCAGCCACCGTAGATCCGGTCCACGTCGAACCCGGCCACCTCGAGGCTCGACCGGATCTCGCGCTGGCTGCGGAACCGCATGGCCGACTCGCTGGTGCGCTCCTGCCCGTCGGCGAAGAGGTAGTGCTGGGTGAAGGTGACCACCCGGTCGGTCTCGTCGGTGACCTCGGCCCAGGCCTCGACCGCTTCGCCGCTGGGCAGCACGACCGTACGCCGCGAATCCACCGGGTTCCACTCGGTCCACCGCTCGTCCGCCGGATCCCGGCTGTCGAAGATCAGCCGCCCACCCCGGTCGAGCGACCGGCGCAGCGCCCGCAGCGCGTCGTGCCACTCCCCCTCGTCGACCATGAACTGCGCAACGTGGCTGGTCATCAGCGCGGCGTCGAACGCCTTCACGGGCAGACAGCCGGCGTCCCCTTCCACCCACCGCACCCGCTCGGCCCCCACCTTCCGCCGCGCCGCGTCCAGCGACGCCCGCGCCGGCTCGATCCCGGTCACCTCATGGCCGGCCTCGGCCATCGCGATCGCCAGCCGCCCGGTCCCGCACCCGAGGTCGACCACGCGCCGGGCCGACCGCTCGGCCAGCACCGACATGAACAGGTCGTCCTCCCACCCCCACACGAACTCGGCGTCGTAGACCTCCACCAGCCGCGGATCCTCGAACTCACCGTTACGCACAGCGAGGATCGTAAATCGATTGAACGCCTCCCACCGCCTCTCGTGGACAACCGTCCAAAATGTCGGCCCATCGGCTCGGCCCACCCGCCCTACAACGGGCGTACGCCCAGGGGAAGCTGTTGCGTCGCGACATGCGCGAGCAAAGTCGCCCGGAGGGCCTGCGCCGCGTGCGGGAGCACCGACCCCTTCCGGTGGGCCAGGGCGATCGTCCGTTGCATGCCCGGCGGCGCCAGCGGCGTCGCCCGCAGCAGCGGGCGATTGACCAGCACCATGCTCGGCACCAGGGCGACCCCCAGGCCGGCCTCGACGAAGGCGAGCACCGCGTCCATCTCGCCGCCCTCGACCGCGAACTTCGGGGTGAAGCCGGCCATCCGGCACGCCTCCAGGGTGACCCCCCGGATGTCGTAGCCGGCCCGGAACATCACCAGCGGGGTGTGCTCGAGCTCGGAGAGGGCGATCTGCGCGAACGGGGTCGGGGACGGGCCGTCCAGCATCGAGGCGACCATCAGGCTCTCCTGCAGAACCGGCGCCGTTTCCAGGAAGGAGTCGACGCCCTGTGACGACTGCACGATCAGGGCCAGGTCGAGGGTGTGTGCGTGCAGGTTCTCGATCAGGTCCTGGGAGCTGCCCTCGTTCACGTACAGCTGGATCTCGGGGTGCGACCCCCGGAAGGTGCGCAGCACCTCGGGCACCAGCGACGAGCAGAGACTCGGGGTGGCGCCGAGCCGCACCTCGCCGCGGCGTAGCCCGACGATGTCGGACACCGCCTCGCGGGCCGCGTCGGCGTCGGCGACCATCCGCTGGGCGAGCGGCAGCAGCGCCTCGCCGGCCACCGTGAGTGAGACCGCGCCTCGGATGCGTTCAAATAGCGGTGCACCCAGGGACGCTTCGAGGGTGTGAATCTGCTTACTCAGGGTCGGCTGGGCGACGCCCAGATTGTCCGCAGCTTGGGTGAAATGCCGGGTCTCGGCAACGGCGAGAAAGTAGCGAAGTTGTTGCAGTTGCACCTGCATAGCCTATCGCTATCGTTACCTCATTGATCATGCATTAGACGAATCGGCCGCCGGTTCCTACCGTCCAAGGGGTGGCGGTAGATACGAGAGTGCGCAAGGCGCCGGCCCCGGCGCCCCCCATCAAGCGCCGGTCGTCCGTAGCGCTGAAGATCTTCACGGCCGTGACCGGCATCCTGCTCGTGCTCTTCCTGTACCTGCACATGGCGGGCAACCTGAAGATCTTCTTCGGCGGGACGACGTTCGACCACTACGCGGCCTGGCTGCGCACGATCGTTGAGCCGCTGCTGCCGAAGACCTGGTACCTCTACGTCCAGCGGACCGTGCTGACCGTCGCGGTCGTCGGCCACATCGCCGCCGCCACCGTCCTGGCCCGGCGCGCCCGGAAGGCTCGCCCGGTCCGGTACGCGCACCGGCCCAAGGTGCAGGGCAGTTACGCGGCCCGCACGATGCGCTGGGGTGGCGTGATCATCCTGCTCTTCGTGATCTTCCACATCCTCGACCTGACCACCGGCACGCTCAACCCGGTCGGGGACAAGGCCGACCCGTACGGCAACGTGGTCGCCGACTTCGCGCCCCACCGCTGGTACGTCACCCTTTGCTACGCGCTGGCGATCATCGCGGTCGGCTTCCACCTGCGGCACGGGCTGTTCAGCGCCGTACGCACGCTGGGCCAGCAGACCGCCCGGGGTGAGCGGATCGCCCGGGTGACCGCCCTGGTCCTGTCTCTGATCCTGGTCGTCGGCTACCTGAGCGTGCCGCTCGCCGTCCTGACGGGAATTGTGAAATGACCGAGTTCTGGAACGACGGCGACCCGATCGCCGACACCGCGGCCCCCGACGGCCCGATCGAGACCCGCTGGGAGCGCCGTCAGTTCAGCGCCAAGCTGGTCAACCCGGCCAACCGGCGCAAACTCACCGTGATCGTGGTCGGCACCGGCCTGGCCGGCGGCTCCGCGGCGGCGACCCTGGCCGAGGCCGGCTACCACGTCAAGTCGTACTGCTACCAGGACAGCCCGCGGCGCGCCCACTCGATCGCGGCCCAGGGCGGCATCAACGCGGCCAAGAACTACCGCAACGACGGCGATTCGATCTACCGCCTCTTCTACGACACCGTGAAGGGCGGCGACTTCCGGGCCCGCGAGTCCAACGTGTACCGCCTGGCCAGTGTCTCGGTGAACATCATCGACCAGTGCGTGGCCCAGGGCGTCCCGTTCGCCCGCGAGTACGGCGGCCTGCTCGACAACCGCTCGTTCGGCGGCACCCAGGTGTCCCGCACCTTCTACGCCCGGGGCCAGACGGGTCAGCAGCTGCTGCTCGGCGCCTACCAGGCGATGGAGCGCCAGATCGGCCTGGGCAACATCGAGATGAACACCCGGCACGAGATGCTCGAGCTGATCGTGGTCGACGGCAAGGCCCGCGGCATCGTGGTGCGCGACATGATCACCGGCGGGATCACGACCGAGATGGCGGACGCGGTCGTGCTGGCGAGCGGCGGCTACGGCAACGTCTTCTTCCTCTCGACCAACGCCAAGGGCTGCAACGTCACGGCTTCGTGGAGGGCCCACCGCAAGGGCGCGCTGTTCGCGAACCCCTGTTACACGCAGATCCACCCGACCTGCATCCCGGAGTCGGGCACGCATCAGTCGAAGCTGACGCTGATGAGCGAGTCGTTGCGGAACGACGGTCGCGTGTGGGTGCCGGCCAGCAAGGACGACAAGAGGTCCCCAAGCGACATTCCCGAAGAAGACCGCGACTACTACCTTGAACGTATTTATCCGGCCTTCGGCAACCTGGTCCCTCGAGACATCGCCTCCCGCGCCGCCAAGAACGTCTGCGACGAGGGACGCGGCGTCGGCCCCGGCGGCCTGGGCGTCTACCTCGACTTCGCCGATGCCATCACCAGGCTGGGCCCGAAGGCCGTCGAGGAAAAATACGGCAACTTGTTCGAAATGTACGAGCGCATCACGGGCGATGATCCGTACAAGACGCCCATGCGCATCTACCCCGCCGTGCACTACACGATGGGCGGCCTCTGGGTCGACTACGACCTCCAGTCGACGATCCCGGGGCTGTTCGTCGTCGGCGAGGCCAACTTCTCCGACCACGGCGCGAACCGCCTCGGCGCGAGCGCTCTGATGCAGGGCCTGGGCGACGGCTACTTCGTCCTCCCCAACACGATCAGCAACTATCTGGCCGCCGGCCCGTTCGAGAAGATCGACGATTCGCACGAGGCAGTGGTCGAGGCTCGAACCAGCGTCGAAAACAGGATCAACCGCTTCCTGGAGATCGACGGCGACCGGACCGTCGACTCCTTCCACCGCGAACTCGGCCACATCATGTGGGAGTACTGCGGCATGGAACGCACCGAAGAGGGCCTCCTCAAGGCGATCGGCCTGATCAAGTCGCTCAAAGAGGAGTTCTGGCAGCGGGTCAAGGTCCCCGGCACCGGCGAGCAGCTCAACCAGAACCTCGAAAAGGCCGGCCGGGTCGCCGACTTCTTCGAGCTGGCCGAGCTGATGTGCATCGACGCCCTGCACCGGCGCGAGTCGTGCGGCGGCCACTTCCGGGCCGAGTCGCAGACCCCGGACGGCGAGGCGCTGCGCAACGACGAGGAGTTCAGCTACGTCGCCGCGTGGGAGTACTACGGCGCCGACGGCAAGCCGACCCTGCACAAGGAAGACCTCGACTTCGAGTACGTCCACCCGAGCACGCGGAGCTACAAGTAATGGACATCAAGGTCAGGGTGTGGCGGCAGGACGGCCCTTCCGATTCCGGTCGCATGGTCACCTACGACGTCAAGGACATCTCGCCCGACGCTTCGTTCTTGGAGATGCTCGACGTCCTGAACGAGAAGCTCATTCTCGACGGTGACGACCCGGTCGCGTTCGACCACGACTGCCGCGAGGGCATCTGCGGCATGTGCAGCATGGTCATCGACGGCGTGGCGCATGGCCCGCAGCGGGCCACCACCACCTGCCAGCTGCACATGCGGCACTTCAAGGACGGCGACACCATCGACGTCGAGCCGTGGCGGGCGAGCGCGTTCCCGGTGATCAAGGACCTGGTCGTCGACCGCGGCGCCTTCGACAAGATCATCCAGGCCGGCGGCTACATCACGGCCCCGACCGGCGCGGCGCCCGAGGCCCACTCGACGCCGGTGCCCAAGAAGGACGCCGACCTGGCGTTCGAGGCGGCCACCTGCATCGGGTGCGGCGCCTGCGTCGCCGCCTGCCCGAACGGCTCGGCGATGCTGTTCACCGCGGCCAAGGTCGCGCACCTCGGCCTGATGCCGCAGGGCCGGCCCGAGCGCGACAGCCGCGTCATCGACATGCTCCAGGCCCACGACGACGCCGGCTTCGGCGGCTGCACCAACGCCGGCGAGTGCACAGCGGTGTGCCCCAAGGGCATCCCGCTCACCCTGATCGGCCGGCTCAACAGCGACTACCGCAAGGCCGTCCGCCGGCGCTGAACTCCGGGGCTGAACTCCGGGGCCGATCTCCGGGGCTGAACTCCGGGGCCGGGCACAACGGCGTGCCCGGCTTCGGTCAAAGACGGCCCGGTTCAACCAAGCTCAGAGGTCCGCTTCCGCTTTCCGCGGGGACGGGCTTCTGCTGTACGGCGTTCGCGCACCCGCCCCATCAGATCGCCCGCCGCACCGCCGCCGCGATGCCGGTGGCGTCCAGCCCCTGCGACGACAACAGCGCACCCCGGGAGCCGTGCTCCAGGAACTCCTGCGCGAGCCCGAGCACCTCGACCCGGCTCCCCGGGCAGGCCCGCACGACCGACGCCCCGAAGCCGCCCGACACTCCGCCGTCCTCGACCGTGACGGTCAGCCGGTGGTCGCGCACCGCCGCGGCCAGCGCCGGCGAGACCGGCAGCACCCAGCGCGGATCGGCCACCCGCACCCCGATGCCGTCCTGTTCCAACTGACGCGCCGCATCGACGGCCGGCCCGGCCAGCGGGCCGGTCACCAGCATCAGCACGTCGGCACCGGGAGCGGAGAAGAGCACATCCGCCTCCCCGATGTGGTCGACGGCCGGCACCGGGGCGCTCACATCGGCCTTGGGGAAACGCAGCGCGGACGGCCCTTCCCAGGAGACCGCCTCGGCCAGCAGCCGGCGCAGCGACTCCCCGTCGCGCGGTACCGCGACCCGCATGCCGGGCACGATCCCGAGCAGCGCCAGGTCCCACATGCCGTTGTGCGACGGCCCGTCGCTGCCGGTCACCCCGGCCCGGTCGAGCACGAACGTCACCGGCAGCCCGTGCAGCGCCACGTCCATCAGGACCTGGTCGAACGCCCGGTTGAGGAACGTCGCGTAAAGGCACACCACCGGGTGCATGCCGCCCATCGCCAGCCCGGCCGCCGACGTGACGGCGTGCTGCTCGGCGATGCCCACGTCGAAGACCCGCGAGGGGTAGGCCGAGGCGAACTCCCCCAGCCCGGTCGGGTGCAGCATGGCCGCGGTGATCGCGACCAGGTCGGGCCGGTCGGCGGCCAGCGACGAGAGCGCCGAACCGAACACGCTCGTCCACGACACCCGGGCCGGCGCGGACACCGACGGCGAGGAGGACGGCGGCGGGCTGATCGCGTGCATCCGGTCGTACTGCTCGTTCTCGGCGGCCGGGTAGCCCTTGCCCTTGACCGTACGGCAGTGCACGACCACCGCCCGGCGCAGCGCTCGCGCGTCGGCCAGGGCCGTCTCCACCTCGGCCACGTCGTGCCCGTCGACCGGGCCGACGTACGCCAGCCCGAGCGAGTCGAACACCTCGGCCAGCGCGGCCCGTGCCGCGCCGGCCGTCGGCGAGTACGACCGCCCGTTGTCGTTGAGCACGACGATCACCGGCCGGTCGGGGGCCGCGCCGATGTTGTTGAGCGCCTCCCAGCACATCCCGCCGGTCATCGCCCCGTCGCCGACCACCGCCACCACGGCCCGGTCCGAGAAGCCCTGCAGCGCGTACGCCTTGGCCAGTCCGTCCGCATAGGACAGAGCCGTCGAGGCGTGCGAGTTCTCGACCAGGTCGTGTTCGCTCTCGGCCCGGCGCGGATAGCCGGACAGCCCACCGGCCTGCCGCAAGGTCTCCAGGGAAGAGGAGCGGCCGGTCAGCATCTTGTGCACGTAGCTCTGGTGGCCGGTGTCCCAGAGGATCGAGTCGCGGGGCGAGTCGAAGACCCGGTGCAGCGCGATGGTCAGCTCGACCACCCCCAGGTTGGGCCCGAGGTGCCCACCGGTACGGCTGACCGTCTCGATCAGCCGTTCCCGGATGAGTGAAGCGAGCCCGGGCAACGATGAAGCGGGCATCGCGCGCAGGTCGGCCGGGCAGCTCACGAGATCGAGCCCGGACCCGGAAAGAACAGAAGTCATGGTTACACGCTCACCGCGGCGCGCAGCGACTCCTTGAGCGACCCCAGCGTGGCGATGACCGCGGTCGGCTCGTACCCGCAGTGGGCCATGCAGTTGGCGCAGCGCTCGTCCTTGCCCCGGCCGAACGCATCCCAGTCGGTCGTCTCGATCAGCTCCTTGTACGTCTTGGCGTAGCCGTCGGCGAGCAGGTAACACGGCCGCTGCCAGCCGAGCAGCGAGTACGACGGGATGCCCCACGGCGTGCAGTCGAGATCCTTCTTGCCCTCGAGGAAGTCGAGGAAGACCGGCGAGTGGTTGAGCCGCCACTTCTTGCGCCGGCCTTCCGAGAACGCCTTGGCGAACAACTCGCGGGTCTCGGTGACGGCGAGGAAGTGCTCCTGGTCGGGGGCCTTCTCGTACGCGTACGCCGGGCTGATCTGCATGTTGTCGACCTTCAGCTCGTCGTTGAGGTAGTCGAGCACCTCGATGACGGTCTGCGGGCTGTCGGTGTTGAAGAACGTGCTGTTGGTCATGATCCGGAAGCCGGCCGCCTGGGCCTGCTTGATGGCTTCGACCGCCTGGTCGAACACGCCGTCCTTGGAGACCGACAGGTCGTGCCGCTCGCGCAGCCCGTCGACGTGGACCATCCAGGAGAAGTTCTTGTGCGGCTTGAACTTGTGCAGATGCTTCGGGAGCAGCACGGCGTTCGTGCACAGGAAGACGATCTTGTTGCGGTCGAGCAGCTGGCGCACGATCTCGTCGATCTGCGGGTGCATGAGCGGCTCTCCGCCGGCGATCGAGACCATCGGCGCGCCGCTCTCCTCGATCGCGCCCACCGCCTGCTCGACCGGCATGCGCTGCTTGAGCAGAGTGTGCGGCTGCTGGATCTTGCCACAGCCGATGCACTTGAGGTTGCAGGCGAAAAGCGGCTCCAGCTCGACCAGCAGCGGGAAGTGCTTCGCCCCCTTGAGCTTCTGCTTCATCAGGTATTGGCCGAGCCGTACGGTCTGGCGGAAGGGCATCCCCATACCTAGCTCACCTCCTTGGGCAATGTGAACTGGATGTTCTCGGCGCCGACGGTTGATTCGCGGGCCGTGACCGGGCCGAGCCCGGCTAGGCCGGCGACGACGTCGTCGACCAGATGCGGCGGGGCGGACGCCCCGGCCGTGATGCCTACGGTTCTCGCCGTAGCGAGCCAGGCGAGATCGACGTCGCCCGCGTCCTCGACCAGATGTGCCTGGACGCCGAGACGTGCGGCGACCTCGACCAGGCGCAGCGAGTTGGACGAGTTGGCGGAGCCGACGACCAGGACCAGGTCGCACTGGCCGGCGATCGCGCGGACCGCCTGCTGCCGGTTGGTGGTGGCATAGCAGATGTCCTCGCGGCGGGGCGCCCGCAGGCCCGGGAATCGTGACCGCAGCACCCCGGCGATCTCCTCGGCCTCGTCGACCGCGAGCGTCGTCTGCATCGCATAGGCGACCCGGCCCGGGTCGGGCACGGTGACCCGGGCGGCCGCGGCCACGTCCTCGACCACGACGACCCGCGCGGGAGCCTCGCCGACCGTGCCGACGACCTCCTCGTGGTCGCCGTGTCCGATGAGGAACACCGTCTCGCCGCGTCCGGCGTACCGCTTCACCTCGGTGTGCACCTTGGTGACGAGCGGGCAGGTGGCGTCGATGACGTCGAGGTGGCGCTCCCGGGCGGCGTCCCGCACGGCCGGGGCGACGCCGTGGGCGGCCAGCACCACGGTCGATCCCGCGGGCACGTCCTCGACCTCCTCGACGAAGACCGCGCCGAGGTCGCTCAGCCGGCGGACCACGTGCGCGTTGTGCACGATCTGCCGCCGCACGTAGACCGGCGCGCCCCGGGTCCGCAGCGCCCGCTCGACCACCTCGATCGCGCGTTCCACCCCGGCACAGAACGATCGGGGCGCGGCCAGAACCACTTCGCGAGGTCCGATCGCCTCGGCCCACTGCCGCAGCGCCGGCGCCGCGGTCCGCAACCGCTTCAGAGCGCGTACGCCGCGGGGCAGGGTCCCCGGCGACCACAGCGCGGCCCCGGCCGTGTCGGTGATGACGCGTACTGCGGCGAAGGGACGCTCCCCCGCCGCCGTGCGGAGCCGGTCGGTCTCCATGTCGGCCGCGAGCGCTCCCGTGGCGGCCAGGGTCTCGCGCTCCGGCCCGGTGACCAGATGGTCGCTCGTGTAGATCGGTCCGACATGGACGGTCAGGCCCAGCCGGCGCAGCGCTCCGGCCAGCATCGGCGCGCTGGGGTCGGGCGCGACCACCACGTCGCCGGGCCGCACCGACGCGTCGAGTCCGCCCGCCACCCCGGCGACCAGGAACGCGTCGCCCGCGGGCAGCCGCGTCCGCCGGCCCATGCCGAGCCGGACGGCGCCGGGCACGGCCCGGCGCTCGACCTCGAGGGGCGTTCCGATGACCCCGGTCATGCCTGGCTCTCCACGGCACGGCCCTCCACGGCACGGCCCTCCACGGCACGGCCCTCCGCCTGACTAGCCGATACGTCCTGGCGAGCCGATACGTATCGCCCCAGCGCGGTGATCGGGAAGACGATCCGGTAGAGGTGGTAGTTGATGTAGAAGTCGCCGGGGAAGCCGGTGCCGGTGAACAGCGGCTCGTCCCACGAACCGTCGTCCTGCTGGGTCGAGACGAGCCAGGCCACCCCACGCTCGACCGCCTCGTCGGCGCCGCCCGCGGCCAGCAGCGCGAGCAGTGCCCACGCGGTCTGCGAGGCGGTCGTCGCGCCCCGGCCGATCCACGCCGGGTCCCGGTAGGAGCGCAGGTCCTCGCCCCAGCCCCCGTCCGCGTTCTGGTGGTCGAGCAGCCATCGCACCGCCCGCCGGATCGGCGGCGACGACGGGTGGACGCCGGCCGCGATCAGGGCCGGCACGACCGCGCCGGTGCCGTAGACGTGGTTGGCTCCCCAGCGGCCGAACCAGGACCCGTCCCGTTCCTGGTGCTTGAGCAGCCAGAGGATGCCACGCCGGGCCGGGGCCCCGTCGGCCTGCCCGACCGCGGCCAGCATCTCGACCACGTGCGCGGTGACGTCGGCCGAGGGCGGGTCGATGACCGCGCCGAAGTCGCAGAACGGCAGCCGGGTCGGCATCAGCCCGGTGTTGTCGGCATCGAAGGCACCCCAGCCACCGTCCTTGCTCTGCATGCCGACCGTCCAGGCGACGCCCCGATCGACCGCGGCCCGCAGCCGGGCCGGGTCGTCATGCGAAACCCGGTGCAGCCCGAGCACGATCTCGGCGGTGTCGTCGGTGTCCGGGTAGAAGTCGTTGGCGAACTCGAACGCCCACCCGCCCGGAGCCAGCCGGGGCCGCTGGACGGACCAGTCGCCCTTGACCGTGATCTCCTCGCCGAGCAGCCAGTCGGTGGCCCGGCGCAGCGCCGGGTCGTCGGCCGGCACCCCGGCGTCGAGCAGGGCGATGAGCGCCAGCCCGGTGTCCCAGACCGGCGACTGGCACGCCTCGAGCCGCCGGATCACACCGTCCGGGGTGGACTCCCGGATCAGGAAGCCCTCGAGCCCGGCGAAACCCTTGACCATGGCCGGGTGGTCGTCCGGGTAGCCGAGCAGGTGCAGCGCGAGCAGCGAGTAGACCCAGGGCGGCTGGATGCCGCCCCAGCCGCCGTCGTCCTCCTGCCGGGCCAGGATCCACTCGGCGGCCTTGTTCATCGCCCGGCGGCGCAGACCCCGGTGAGCGCGACGCGCATAGAAGTGCAGGCCCTGGTCGAGTCTTTGAAAGGCACCCTCCCAGGTCCACGGTGCCGCCTTCTTCAGAGCGGGAAGGCCGGCCCGCAGCTCGTCGACCCCGAACGGGACCGGCCGCACCGGGCGGAACGCGTTCACGACGGTCAGCGGCACCACGGTCTGCCGGGCCCAGCACGCCCAGTCGTAGACGTTGAGCGGGAACCACTTCGGCAGAAAGATCAGTTCGGGCGGCATGTCGGGCAGGTCGTCCCACGACCACAGGCCGAACAGCGCCAGCCAGATCCGGGTGAAGACCCGGGTGCTCTCCAGCCCGCCGTGCGTCACCACCCAGCCCTGGGCCTGTCGCATGTGCGGCGCGTCGACCGGGTCACCGGCCAGCCGCAGCGCGACCCAGGCCTCCACTGTGGTCGACAGCTCGGGCGGCCCGCCCTCGAACGAGGCCCAGGTGCCGTCCTCCCTCTGCTGCGAGCGGATCCAGCGGGCCGCCTCCTCGGTCTCCGGCGCCTGCCGGATGCCGAGGAACTCGCGGAGCAGCAGGTCCTCGGCGTCCATCGTGACGTTGGTGGCCAGTTCGCCCTTCCACCAGCCGGCCTCGTCCTGCTGCCGGCGCAGGTAGCGGACCGCGTCGTCCAGTGCCGCGGAAGGTGTCCGGGTGTGCACCTGCGTACCCACTCAGACCTCCCGGTCGACGATGAACTTGCCGAGAGCGACAAGCTCCGAGCGAACCGAATCGGGAAGGTCGACCGAGGCCAGGACCGCCTCGCCGACCGCCATCCGGCGGGACGCCTCGTCCAGGGCCCACTGCCGGCCGCCCGCCCGCTCGATGGCGTCGGCCCGCTTCTCGAGATCGGCCGGGTCGATCAGCGCGATCGACGGGTCGCGTTCGAGGGCGTAGCTGATCGGCAGCGACTTCTTGTCGGCCCGCAGGTCGGAGAAGACGGGCTTGCCGGTGACCGCCGGGTCGCCCCAGATCCCGAGCACGTCGTCGACCAGCTGGAACGCGAGCCCGATGTGGGCACCGTACGTCTCCAGCGCCGCCACCGTCCCGGCCGGCGCCCCCGCCAGCACCGCGCCGATGGCCGCACTGGCCGCCATCAGGGCGCCCGTCTTGCCGGCCGCCATGTCCAGGCACTCCTCGACCGTGACACTCGCCCGCTGTTCGAAGGCCAGGTCCTCGACCTGGCCCCGGATCAGCTCGCGAGTCGCCTGGGCCAGCAGCAGTGCGGCCGGCGCACCGGTCGGCAGGCCGCAGTCGAGCAGCACCTCCTGGGCCAGCCCGAGCAGCGCGTCCCCGGAGAGGATGGCGCTGGAGCTGCCCCAGACCACCCAGACCGTGGTGCGGTGCCGCCGCTCCTGGTCGTGGTCCATCAGGTCGTCGTGCAGGAGCGAGAAGTTGTGCACCAGTTCGACCGCGACCGCCCCGGGCAGGCCGATCTCCTCCGGTCCGCCGGTGGCCTGGGCCGACAGCAGCGCCAGCGCCGGGCGTACGGCCTTGCCTCCGCCCCGGTCCGGGCGGCCTTGGGCGTCGACCCAGCCGAAGTGATAGGCCGCCTGCAGGCGGGTGGCCGGATCCAGTCGGTCCAGAGCCGCCCGCATCGCCGGGGTGATGGCGTCGCGGCTGCGATGAAGGCTTTCCAACATGGTCGTCATGGCGCAACCCCGTCCAACGTAGACATGCCAGTAGAGATGGCGCTGCCGGATGCGGCGCGCCCCGCACCCGGTAGGTCCAGAACTCCGGCCGCGGCCGAATCGCCGCTGCGCACCGCGCCTTCCATGGTCGCGGGCCACCCGGTGGCGGTCCACGCGCCGGCCAGCCAGAGGCCGGGGAACGCGGTGGCCGCGGGCGGGCGCAGCGGGGCGGTGCCGGGCGCGGCGCGGAAGGTCGCGTGCCGTTCCCGGGTGACGAA
This sequence comes from Actinoplanes sp., assembly GCA_036402935.1. Taxonomy (GTDB): domain Bacteria; phylum Actinomycetota; class Actinomycetes; order Mycobacteriales; family Micromonosporaceae; genus Actinoplanes. The sequence goes on along the minus strand of DASWRZ010000173.1, from coordinate 2,625 downwards.
GAAGTCGCGTACCTCGGCGCCGCGGGCGGCCGGGAGCAGCGCCTCGAGGGCGGGCAGCATCCGGGCCCGCAGGTCGGCCACCGGCACGTCGATGAGGTCGTCGGCCGCCGACAGCGAGACGGCGATGTACTGCCCCCCGGCGCCCAGACCCGACTTGCCCAGACCCGACTTGCCCAGACCCGACTTGTCCAGACCGGATTGCACCGTGCGGTCGAAAACCCACTGCAGCGGCGAGTCGATCGCGGCGACGAAGGGCTCGTCCAGCACTTCGCGGTCGTAGACGACGTGCAGGTTGACGATCGGCGACGTGCCCAGTTCTCCCCCGGGCGGGAGGGCGCCCGGCGGCAGGATGCGGGCGGCGACCTCGGGCGGTACGGCCGAGATGACCTGATCGAAGGAACGGCCCTCGATGCGCCAGTCGACGTCCCCCCGGCGTACGGAAGAAACCTTGACCGACGTCAGAACCTCGACGCCGGCGGCGGCGAGCGCCCGCCGCCCGGCCGTGCCGTGCAGTTCGCCCAGGGGGACCACCGACCAGCCGATATCGGCCGCCGAGGCCTTGGTCAGCAGGCCGGTCTGGAAGACCTTGGCCGCCAGGGCGAGCGACGCGTCGCCGGCCTTCGCGTTCAGCGTCGCGATCCCGACGAGATCCCACATCGTCTCGATGGCCCGGCGGCTCTGTCCGTGGGCCGTCAGCCAGGCGCCGAAGCTCTGCCCGTCGGTGGCCGGGGCGTCGAGATCGACGCGGCGCAGGGCCAGCGCGGCGGTGATGAAACGGAGCCGCTCGGCCACGCTCAGCGGCGTGTAGCCGAACAGCGAACGGGCCAGGTGGGCCGGCGCGGGAAGGGCGTCGCGGCGCAGCCAGACCCGGTCGCGGCCCGGGGAGACGATCGGGATCGCCAGCCGTCGTTGCAGGGTCACCCCCGCGCGTACCCCGAGGCGGTCGATCAAACCGAGATAGGACGTACAACATCGCAGAAAGACGTGCTGCCCGTTGTCCACGTCGAGGTCGCCGCGTTTGAACGAGTGGGTCAGGCCGCCGAGCCGCGGCTTGCCCTCGAAGAGCGTGACCCGCGCGCCGCCGTCGGCGCAGCGCAGAGCGGCGGTGATGCCGGCCAGCCCACCGCCGATGACCGCCACGCTGCGGCTCATGAGGGCCGCCCGGTGAGGGACTTCAGCGCCACGACGGCCTTTTCGCGGCCGGAGAGCGAGAGCCGCTGGGTGAAGACCAGGCTCGGCTCGGCGTCGATGCGGTTGAGCAACTGGCGATAGATGCCGGACATCGCGAGGCAGGACGCCTTGCTGCGCCAGTCGAGCAGCGGGGCCAGCCGCAGGCCGTCGCGGTACCAGCCGCGGGCCCGCTCGGAGCTGAAGCGGATCAGCGCGCTGAGGCCGCCGTCCTCGTCGATGAGCGCGCCCCGCTCGTCCAGCGCGAGTTCGACGCCGAACCGGTCGAGGTCGTCCTGCGGCAGGTAGGTGCGGCCGTTGATCAGATCCTCACGGATGTCCCGCAGGATGTTGGTCTGCTGCAGCGCGATGCCCAGCTGGTCGGCGTAGAGCGCGGCGTCGGAGTGCGGCCTGCTGCCGAAGACGCCGAGGCAGAGCCGGCCGACCGCGCCGGCCACGCAGCGGCAGTACGTCTCCAGCTCCTCGAAGGTGGCGTAGCGACGGCCGACGACGTCCATCTCGACGCCGTCGATCAGCTCGTCGAACGCGCCGAGCGGGATCGGGTAGCGCCGGGCCGCGTCGGCCACCGCGACCAGGACCGGGTCGGTGCTGGAGTCCAGGGCGGCCAGTTCCTTGCGCAGCCCGGCCAGCGCGGTCACCTTCTCGTCGGCCGGCAGGTCGCCGTCGCCGATGTCGTCCATCCGGCGGGCCAGCGCGTAGACCGCGCAGAGTACGACCCGCTTGTCCGGCGGGAGCAGGCGGATGCCGTAGTAGAAGTTCTTCGCCTCGGTCTTCGTGATCTCCTCGGTGGCGGCGTACGCCTCGGCCAGGGTCGTGGTCGTGGTCATTCAGGCCACCTTCGCGATGAGATGCCGCAGCACGTCGGCCTGGTGCGGGCGTGGGGTCCGGGCGAGTACGTCGTAGTCGGCCCGGCGGAGCGCGTCGACCGTGGCCAGGCCGCCGGCCAGGAAGCCGCCGACGGCGAGGCGGGCCCAGCCGGCGAGGTCGCGGACCAGCGGGGTGCCCCGGCGGAAGAGTTCGGCCGCGCGGTCGGTCTCTTCCGCGAGCAGGCGTTTCACCCGGTCCGGCGTGGTGGTGCCGTCGAGGTCCTGCGGCGTCACCCCGAAGCGGGCCATGTCGTCGGCCGGCAGGTAGATGCGGCCGGCCCGGCGGTCCTCGGCCACGTCCTGCCAGTGCTCGACCAGCTGGAGCCCGGTGCAGATCGCGTCCGACCAGGCGATCCGGGCGGCGGAGCTGACGTCGAAAACCCCGAGGACGATCCGGCCGACCGGGTCGGCCGAGAGTTCGCAGTACGCGCGGAGGTCGTCGAAGGTCGGGTAGGCCGTGACCCGCTGATCCTGACGGTTGGCCTCGATCAGGCGGTGGAACGGTTCCGCGGGCAGGTCCTTGGCGCGGACGGTGGTGGCGAGGCGCGCGAGTCTCTCGTCCGACGGGGTG